>DASRNC010000247.1:0-6150 GCA_035647595.1 Bacillota bacterium
GTAAATAAGATAGAGTACTATAATACCGAGACATATAAAGATAGAGATAAAAATACCCACAATCAAGGAAAAGTCCAGTTTGTCCTTTAATAGCCCTAGCTCAGCCAACATCTC
Organism: Bacillota bacterium; assembly: GCA_035647595.1. Lineage (GTDB taxonomy): Bacteria > Bacillota > Clostridia > Caldicoprobacterales > DTU083 > UBA3906. The sequence goes on from DASRNC010000247.1 coordinate 115, forward strand.
CATTTGTGCCTCAGTAACCGGTTGGCCAGCGTTTACAATATATTGTCCCTTTATATACACTACTTTTTCTGTGTTTTCAACAACCTTTTGTTTCTCTATATTGGTCAAGCCTGCATCAAAGAGTAGGTTGGGTTTTAATAAATTATGACCGATATTTGTACCAAGTAGTCCTAGTTCGTCCGGCAATGTAGCATTTTGCATGTCTCCGGTCAAGTTCAGCTTGCCTTTTTCCAGCTCATCCGGTCTTAGGCCTTCATTGAGCATTCCTCTTATTGAGCTTTCAAGTATGGCCTTTAGCTCGCCTAGGTCTTCCTCTTCACTAGTGAGCACCGTCATAATACTAGACTCGGAAAGGTCTGTGGAAAATAAGCCCTTAAGGTCTTGAATAAAGTCTTCGTCATATAGGTCTTCCAAATCAGGCTCTAACTGGAGTTCTTCTTGTCCCTGTTCAAGAGGGTCAGTGCCCTCAACCCCATTGTCAGGATAATCAGGGTCATCTGCCTGCTGGTGCTGCTCATTTTGCTGCTCAGCCTGCCAGTTTTCTATTCTATCCATAGCCTCTTGTCTTGCATCGTCCATTTGATTGTAGACATCATACAAGGCGGTAATTGTGCTTGTTGAAACATTATTGTTAATGGAGTATACATCCTCTACTCCCAGCTTTGCTAGCTCTACCCTAGCTTGTGTAGCAAGTTTATCCTCCACATCCCGAGGGGCTGGTATGGGCTCCGAGGGAATATCTCCTACCCTTACTTCATGTTTTTCCGGAGAAACAGCTGTAATTAGTATGGCATATATAAGGGCAAATGTCAGTATACCAATCAATATATCCCAGGCAATATTTCGGGAGCTCTTGGTCATTTTTAAGGTTTTCTTATTTGGCTTGTCCCTTTTTATTGCTGGATGGTTATTCATCTTTAAATCTCTCCTTCTACTTCTTTGGTAACCCTTTTTATTTTACTCTTTTCGTGTCGTTCATATGCTTCGATTATGCGGGTGACAAGTTCATGTCGGACCACATCGCCCTGGTCAAGATATACAAAGCCTAGTCCCTTTATCCCATTCAAGACCCTTATTGTTTCTACAAGCCCAGATTGCTTGCCATGTGGCAGGTCAATTTGAGTCACATCGCCTGTTATAATTGCTTTGGAGCCCACGCCCATTCTGGTTAGGAACATTTTCATTTGCTCAGGTGTAGTGTTTTGAGCTTCATCAAGAATTATAAAGGAATCATCCAGGGTACGGCCCCTCATGTATGCCAGGGGCGCTATCTCTATAGTCCCCCTCTCGACTAGCTTTAAGTAAGTCTCAGTTCCCATCAAATCGTGCAATGAATCATACAAGGGCCTAAGGTAGGGGTCTACCTTGTTTTGCAGGTCACCAGGTAGAAAGCCCAAGTTTTCTCCAGCCTCAACTGCTGGTCTGGTTAAGACTATCCTGCTAATATGTTTACTCTTGAAGGCCCTTACTGCCATAGCCATGGCTAGGTAGGTCTTGCCTGTACCCGCGGGACCGATGGCAAAGACTATATCATTTTTGTCTATGGAATCTATATATCTTTTTTGCCCAATGGTTTTAGGCTTTATCTGTATACCCTTATGAGTAACACATACAATATCAGCCATAAGCTCGTCTATAGCATCTTCACGGCCTTGTCTTACTAATTGTATGGTATAGGATACCTTGCCCCTATCAAGCGTTTCACGATTCTTAATCATCTTTATTAGCTTTCTTATTACCTTGTCTGCCAAAATGATTTCTTGCTCTTTGCCAGCCATTTGTATCTGTCTTTCTCTGGTAACTACCTTGACTCCTGTTTGTTCTTCTATTAGTTTCATATTTTCATCAAAATTGCCGAACAGGGCCATTAGGATCTCTATATTGTCTACATCAATTACACGCTCCACTGTAGTACTGTTCAAATGGTGCATCCTCCTATTGTATGGTCAATTCTTCCTGTATCCCTATGTCTTCTACAACTTCGACATATAATACGACTATTATACTCTTCCCCTCTATAATATCGTATTTCAACTTTTTGTCAACGATTTTCGCCCCATAGGGTATATCCTCTTTAACCCTTTCCTCACTTGATTTTTCAAGATATTTTTTTGCCTCATCTATATTATCCTGCCATGATATAACCTCAACCTCATAATATTGCTCACTGGTCATAAGGCCCTTTGTTTCGGTCTCAAGGTCATATTCATCAAAGGACATTTCTTCTTTTTTATAGGGTATGCGGGCCTTGCCGAGCCCGAAATACTTGAGCTCTATCACCCTACCCGTCCTCCTCCTATATAGGTGATCTAGCCTTATTGTGTCCTGAGCCTCATACCATGTTCTTGCCATAATCCGCCCCATGGCCCTCACATATCTGACCCCAGTCGTGTCTGGGTGATCTATAATACCACTGATCAAGAGGTCCCCTTTTTTCACTGTCTGGCCGTTTTCAACTGTGGGCTGCCCCTCTAAGACTATCATATTATCTATTATACCATCCTTTGTAGCCAGTATATTGGCAGGTACATCCCTATTTACAAAATCCGGAGTCTCTACCCCCTCTGCAACCCTTATGATTGCCCGGCTACCCCTTATCTCTAGACTGGCCCATGAGAGCTCCGGCGTTTTTATAATAAGGTTGTTTTCTATCTCCATTGTGTTCACCTTTCTTTTAAAAACACCTGGTTTAACTCCCATCTCAGACAGTTTGCCCAATATAAGGTCCCCACTAAGTTCCTCTACTCCTTCAACCTCTACACTCCATATGAATGCAGAAAAGGTATAGATTATTATTAGGAAAATAAGCATGCCTGCTATCAGCATCTTCCGGTGTCTATACTTGTATGTTTTAAAGGGCAGACCACATTTTCCCTCAATCCGTATCCTACAATGCAGCTTTCTAATTATCTTATGCAGCTTTCTAAAGCCCTTAATGCTGATACAGGCAGTCAAACTTGTATAGGTCTTTCTATCAATTGCCCACAGGTAGATTCCGTTAGTAACAGCTAGATTTATGAACTTTTCCAATGAGAGACCTTCAACTCGGATAATCAAGTATCCTGTAAGGAAGTTCCATAGACGTATAAATATCAAGAATTATCACCCCATAATTAAATACCCATCAATCTAGCCAGGAGGACCTGTCTAAACCAACTCAATTAACTTAATTCCTCCAGTAACCATGATGTCATCTGCCCCAATATTTCTCAGTTGCATATTATTACCCCGGACTCTAATGACTCCTATTGTGGAGTTGATGCGTATACGGTCCGGTGTGTATTCGATAATACCCTTGTGGTTTTCTACCAGCATTTGAGTGTTACCAACCATAATAATCTTAGGAAGGTTTAGCATTATATCCTTGGGCAGATCAAACATATCTGATATTGTAGATTTCATTTCATCCATACGTTTTCTTTGCATCACTCCACCCCCACTATAAAATCATATGCGGCAAAATAAAAAACTAGAATGGATGTCCATTCTAGTTTTTCTACTAAAACATTATCTTTTTATCCTTCTCTACTCTTGGGTGACCCCAAAATCTCAGAGAAAATTATGCCTTGTAATATAGTATCCTCTGTAAGATCTATTGACAGACTCTCCTCTTGCTCTTCCTCAACCTCTAGCAAATCCTGAGTCCTATCTAGGTCGTAATCAACACTCAGAACTCGATCCTCTAGGACTTCATCCTTTGGCTGTTGATCTATGTTACTTGTCCCCTGGCCGGAATCCCTGCCCGCCCTGGGACTTTGATCGAAAGCCTCGCCAAACATTTCCCGGAGGGTATACTGCCTCTGCTTTTTTTGCACATTTGGCCTTTGTTGTTGGTTAAATTGGCCTTGGGCTTGCTTGCCTTGTTGATTGCTTTGTTCTTGGCTCGCCTTCTTAACAGTGTTGATAATGAAGCCTACCACAAATGCAATTATTAATAATTCCACCAAAAAACCCTCCTTCCGGGGGTTATTTCTTTTTGTTCTTTTCAGAATCTCCCTTGCCTACATTGGATATAGATTCTCTCATGTCAGTATCAGCCATAACATTTCTCATGTTGTAATAATCCATTACACCAAAATTGCCTTCCTTGAAGGCTAATGCCATTGCCTTTGGTAACTCTGCCTCTGCCTCAACAACCTTTGCTCTCATTTCCTGGACTGAAGCCTTCATCTCCTGCTCTCTTGCAACAGCCATTGCACGTCTTTCCTCAGCCTTGGCCTGTGAAACACGTTTGTCTGCCTCTGCTTGATCAGTCATTAACTGGGCACCAATGTTTCGGCCTACGTCAACATCCGCAATATCTATTGAGAGTATCTCAAAGGCCGTACCTGCATGAAGACTCTTGCCCAATACTGTCCGGGATATCATGTCTGGGTTTTCTAGGACCTCTTCATGAGAAGACGCTGAACCTATAGTTGTTACTATACCCTCACCTACACGTGCGAGTATGGTTAGCTCGCCTGCACCACCAACAAGCCTGTCGATGTTGGCCCGTACTGTAACCTTAGCCTTTGCTATTACCTCAATACCGTTTTTAGAAACAGCTGCTACATTTGGTGTCTCAAGCACTCTTGGGTTTACACTCATTTGAACTGCCTCAAGCACGTCACGGCCTGCCAGGTCTATTGCTGCTGCCCTTTCAAACTCAAGAGGTATATTGGCTCTTTGGGCCGCGATTAGGGCATTTACTACCCTGTCTACATTACCTCCAGCAAGGTAATGAGCCTCTAACTTGTCTACACTTACACTCACCCCTGCCTTAGTAGACTTTATAAGTGGGTTGACTATCCTAGACGGTACAACACGCCTCAACCGCATACCAATCAAGGTGAATATCCCAATCTTAACTCCTGCAGCTAAAGCAGAAATCCATAACCCTATCGGTATAAAGGTTAACAATATTGCGAATACAATTATCGCTGCTATGATGATAGCTATTGCTACTAAAAAGGCTGTGGGTGCCGTATCGGCCGTGAGTAAATTAGCCGCCACAATTTGTAATAATGACATCATTGACATAAATTTCACTCCTTTTATTAGTTTATATATAAAGGTCCTGCCACTTGGTCAGACCCTTATTCACTTTTTTTATCCACTATGATCCTATTTCCCTCTATCTGCACGACCTCAATGTCACTATCCTTTGACACAAAGTCTCCGTCAGTTATGACATCATAGCGACTGCCTTCAATTGTAGCTGTCCCAGATGGCCTCAGAGCTGTAATGGCCTTGCCTGCTTTGCCTAATAGGTCTGCATACTGGGAGGTCCCTACATAGCCTTCATCAACTGTTTCAGATACGGACAAAACAAACCTTCGGAAGACCTTTGAGCCACCTAGCAGCTTGTATAATATCGGGGTTGCGACAATTGTTAGTATAAGTGCAATGCCCAGACTAGTAAATCCCTGCATGGGTGTAGGTGCTGCGAAAATAATAGCTACAATAAATGCTACTATACCACTAATCCCGAATATGCCAAAACCGGGTATTACAGCCTCTATAAGCATAAGAATAATACCAATTATGAAGACCAATATGGCCCAAAGGTCCGTATTACCTGCCAGGAATCCGCCGCCAAAATATAATCCAAAGGCTAGGATTCCTACAAATCCGGCTAGGCCAAATCCCTGGGTAAAAAGCTCGATTACCATGGCTAGCATGCCTATAGTTAAAAGGGCTGATACTACTCCTGACCTAGTCAAAAATTGAGCTAATCTAATTTTGTGGTCTGGTTCTATCGATACAATATCCGCTCCAGACCAGTCCATAAACTCTAATACCTGGTCTGTAGTTGCTAGTGTAGCATCTGCATAATCTATCTCCATGGCCTGGGATGCTGTGAGATTGACCAGCTTGCCCGGTGGAAAGTCTGGGACATCTAATCCCTTGTCAACCATACCTGCAGCTATGAATGGGTCCCTGTTGCGTTTCTCTGCAGTACTTCTAAACTCTGCGCTGACATATGCTAGATTTTTCTCAGTCAAGGGAATAGGTTCTGCGTCTCCCATATGACTACTTGGAGCCATTATTATGTAG
>DASRNC010000248.1:0-8260 GCA_035647595.1 Bacillota bacterium
GTCTGGCCCAGCCTCCAGTGTCATTGGGGGTATGAAGCTGACGGACCTGGATGATGCCCTTATATTAGATATGGGTGGCACTACCAGTGACTTGGCTGCTGTTCGAGACAAGATGACAGTCTTGTCTAGCAGGGGGGTCGATGTAGGCTCCTGGCGGACTGGCACAAGAGCAATCAAACTAAAAACCATAGGGCTAGGGGGGGACAGCTTGATTGGCTTTGACCAAAAAGAAGCGTTGACAATAGGTCCAAAAAGAGCCCTGCCCCTCTCCTACCTGGCAAAAGAACACCCTAATGTTAAGGATGAGCTTGAAAGGATTGAATACGAGGACAAGTGGCATTCCTTGTCCCTAGGTGAATTTTACTGCCTAAATTCTATACCTGATAAAACATATGTCCTAACTGATGTGGAAAGGTCCGCTGTTGAGGCCTTAAAAAAGGGTCCCTTAAGCAAGCAGCAGCTAGCAAAGACCCTTGATGTCAGCCCCTTTTTACTCAAGCTAGAGGCCCTTGAAAAACCCAACTTTATAATGGTAGGTGGCCTTACACCGTCTGATTTAATGCATATATCTGGAGATTATGAGGCATGGGACAAGGAAGGCGCGCTCTTGGGTGGGAGGATTTTAGCCAAGAGGCTAAATATATCCCTTGATAACCTTATAGACAATGTACATGGCAGAATTGTAAAAAGGCTCTACAAGCTTGTAATAGAATTTTTGCTCTCAAGAAATACAGCTATAAATGCTACCCTTTCCCCTGATGCAATCCATTTAATCGACATGGCCTTTAAAAACCCATCCGACGAGCTACAAGTAGATATAAGCTCACATTTACCAATCATAGGTATAGGTGCTCCAGCCCATGTCTATATAAATAGGCTGGCCAAGGCACTAAATACTAAGGGCATAATACCAGAATATGCGGGCGTTGCCAATGCCTTGGGTGCTGTCACGGGTAGCATAGCCACGCAGGTGACAGTTGTGATAAAGTCCCGATATGATAGGACTGGTATAATAGGCTATGGCTGCCACACACCAGGAGACTATTTTGAAACTGAGGATTATCAGGAGGCACTAAATTGGGCAAGGCAAGCAGCTAGAAAAACTGCTGAAAAGCAAGCCCATACCATGGGGGCTGTCAATGTTGCTACCCAGGTAAGCGTCCAGGAACAAAAATATGAGGATGCCAGGATAGAGCTTCACATGCAAACTGATATAAGGGCTAGGTCTATAGGCAGCCAGCCAATATATAGTCTAGCAAAACCCGGCGGTGAGTAATCTATTTATAGCTGCTATAGCTAGGAGTCGCTAGATGTCATAAGAGGGTTTTAAGATGAAATACAGAATTATTAACATGTTGAATTTGCCATGATGTGACTCGACGGGTAGGCAGGACATCCATAATCAAGGAGGGTACTTAAAATGATAGACAGGCCTTATAAACACCGGAAGGGTAGCACGACACTCACCCTTTTAAACAAGGATCGTTCACCCATAAAAAACCAAGAGCTAGTTATTGACCAAATTGGACACTCATTCCTATTCGGTAGCTCAGAATTTGACTGTATCCCTTATGTAAATGGTGATATGGACAGTAGTCAGAAAGAGCGTGCAGAGGAGATGTTCGAGAAATTTTTCCCCATCTTTAACTTTGCCACCCTCCCCTTTTACTGGGGTAGTTTTGAGCCAGAGGAGGGCAAGCCTGATACCGACCGACTAAAAAAGACTGCCCTTTGGTTAAAGTCAAAGGGCCTCAAGCTCAAGGGACATCCCCTATGCTGGCATACCGTAGCTCCACCATGGCTACTTGATATGGATAATAATAATATACTTTGGGCCCAGCTTGACCGTATAAACCGTGAGGTTACGGACTTTAAAGGCCTTATTGATATATGGGACCTTATAAACGAAGCGGTAATCATGCCCCTATTTGATAAATATGACAATGGTATCTCAAGAATATGCAATGACCTCGGCAGAATTGGCCTAATCCGCAAGGTTTTTTCTACAGCAAGAAAAGCAAACCAGGAAGCGACCCTACTTATAAATGACTTTGAGACCTCAGAGGCCTATGACATACTTATAGAGGGCTGCCTAGAGTCTGGTATCCAGGTTGACGAGATAGGTATCCAGTCCCACATGCACCAGGGCTATTGGGGCCTTGAAAAGCTACAAGAAATACTAGGACGTTTTTCACGATTTAACCTGCCCATCCATTTTACAGAAAACACTATTGTGTCAGGCCATATCATGCCGCCTGAGATAGGTGATTATAATGATTACCAAAATACAGATTGGCCCTCTACCCCAGAGGGTGAAGAACGGCAAGCAGAAGAGACAATTACCCACTACAAAGCGCTATTTGCCCATCCCCTGGTACAATCCATTACCTGGTGGAACTTTGTTGACGGCAGGTGGCTTGGGGCACCTGGAGGCTTCCTTAGGGCTGATAATTCGGCAAAGCCTGTATATGATGAGATAAATAAGCTTATAAACAAGGAGTGGCACACAGGGCCTGTGAAGCTTGCCACTGACAATAATGGCTCTGTCAATATAAGTGGCTTTTTAGGCCAATATGAGCTCAATCTCTTAGATACTGTGATAGACTTTAATTTGGACAAAAAAAGTCCTACACGGACCATTATTTTGTAGATAAATTTCCTATACTAGCTAAATCCCACAGTGCTACTAATATACATAATGTGAACTCGTTTTGCCTCTGTCAAAACATTGGGGATTCAGGAGCAATTAAGAAGGGGGCTACTATGAATAAAAAACTAAATGCAAAAAGTATAATCACCTTAATCATTGCAATATTAGCTGTGTTTCTAGTCTGGCTAGATGGCGGTCTAGAAGAAAAGCTATTTAAGGTTGAGGTTCATTTTATCGATGTAGGACAGGGTGATTCCATATATGTAAAAACTCCATCCAGAAATATACTGATAGATGGAGGAGATAGGGGAAACACTACCCTCAATTACTTAAAGACCTATGATGTAGACCATCTTGACCTTGTAATAGGTACTCATCCCCATTCGGATCATATAGGGGGACTAATTAATGTACTACAAGAAATTGAAGTTAATGAAGTTATCGATCCAGGCATTGTCCACACTAGTAAGACCTTTGAAGACTATCTTACAATAATAGATGAAAAGGACATTATTTTTACAGAAGGCCGTGCCGGGACTAACAAAAACCTTGGTAATGGAGTAAGGCTTGAAATAGTGCACCCTACAGACCCAAGTAATAGGGATCTTAACAATGCTTCAATTGTTGCAAGGTTGATTGTTGACGATATAAGCTTTCTTTTTACAGGTGATGCTGAAATTTTAAGCGAGAATGAAATATTGTCCCATGGCTACAAGGTGGAGACCACCATTTTAAAGGTAGGACATCACGGCTCTAGCACTAGCACAGGTGACGATTTCCTAAGGGCAGTGCTGCCTGAGGCCGCCATTATTATGTGCGGAGAGGGCAATTCCTACGGTCACCCCCATAGAGAAACACTAGGAAAGCTCGCTGAGCTTGATATAGATGTCTACCGCACGGACAAAAAAGGCACGATAATCGTAAGAACTGACGGCAGCTACTATGATGTTAGTACTGAAAGATAGGGGCCTTGTAACTATAAACTAGAGTTTAAGGAAAGGATGAGATAATTTGAAAGCCGTCATAGACAGGATAGAAAATGGGATAGCTGTTCTATTGGTTGGTCAGGAGGAAAAAAGGGTTGATATCCCCCTTACAAGGCTACCGGAGGGGGCGTCAGAAGGTAGCTGGTTGAGGGTTAGTTTTCCTGATGAGGACTTAGATGGCTTGTGGAAAAATGCCGCCTTTGAGCTTGACAGGGAGGGTGAAGACCAACAGCGAAAGAAAATCTCTAACCTCCTTGAAAGGCTTAAAAATAAACCAGGAAAAGCATAAATACAAAACAATTGAAGGCCTGAGTAATCGGGCTTTTTTTGTTGCATATTTATTGACTATTTTGAAAACAGACCTTTAATAGGATTGTTACTATTGGGCAAAATGGTATAATGGTATAGAGTGGCAATGGACTAAAGTCATTTATAATACATACAAGAAGAACGGAGGTTTTTAGATGCCAAATCCATATCTACCCTTATGGGAGTATATTCCCGATGGCGAACCTAGAGTTTTTGGTGACCGTGTATATATTTATGGGTCCCACGACAGGGCAGGTTCGGACTCATTTTGTGACACCAAGCTAAAGGTATGGTCTGCTCCAGTTGATGACCTCGACAAATGGACCTGCCACGGTCATAGCTTTCATACAAGAGATGACCGGGACCATAAGTCTCAAACCCCTTGGACAGACGGTTATTTGTTTGCTCCCGATGTAGTTGAAAATGACGGTAAATACTACCTATACGCTTATATAATGGGGGCAAAGGGCTGTGTAGCAGTGAGCGACAGGCCTGAGGGTCCCTTTAACCTATTATCAAAATACAAGTATAATATCCCCGAGGGCAAAGACGAGGACTGCTTTGATAAAGGCTGGTTTGTCGATCCTGGCGTCCTAGTAGATGATGATGGTAGGGTCTATATCTACTGCGGCTTTAAAAGGTCCTGGGCTGCCCAGATAAACCCGGACAATATGTACGAAATAATAGATGGGACATACCAGGATGATATTATCCCAGTTGAGAAACCCCATGACTTCTTTGAGGCCTGTTCGCCTAGAAAAGTGGGTGATACCTACTATATGATATATTCTCCTAATACAGGTAGTCAGCTGGTCTATGCCACCTCAAAGTCCCCGACAGGCCCCTTTGAATACAGGGGTGTAATAGTAGACAATGGAGTTGACTACCCGGGTGGCAACAACCACGGTTCCATCTGCAAGATTAAGGACCAGTGGTATATCTTCTACCACAGGATGACCAACAACACGATTATGTCAAGACGGGCCTGCGTTGAAAAAATCGAAATGCTAGAAGACGGGACTATCCCCCAGGTTGAGATGACCTCTCTTGGCTTTGATGACTCCCTCTCCCCTTATGAAATAACCCCTGCAGACCTAGCCTGTGTACTAAGGGGCGGCTGTTTTATTACAGAGCTAGATGCCATGACAAGGCCTATCACCGCTATAACAAATGGATCTATCATTGGTTATAAGTATTTTGACTTTGGTGAGGACTATTCCAATACCACAATGAACTTTACTGCCAAGGTCAGGGGCAAGGGCTGTAAATCAAAGATAAAAATTATGCTTGATTGCCAGGAAAACGGCAAGGAAATCGGAGTTTGTGAAATAGGCGAAAATGACGGTATCTATAGGACAGATGTGGAAAACGTAACCGGCAGACATGCAGTTTTCTTTGTAGTCGAGGATGACTTTGGAGGCTGGTTCCCTGATATGTTTAAAGGCAGACACCTATTTGAATTAGAATCCTTTGTCTTTATGAAATAGTACCAGGACCACTAGACCATCATATATATATTACATACGCAATTGTACAATTCATAAGAAGAATGACCTATAAGGGCGAAGCCTAATCAAAGGCTTGGCCCTTAGCTTTACTTTAAAAAAGATAAGGCTGCCTCATTATATATTGAGACAGCCTACACCTATTTACTATTACTTCATATTAATTTTTTCTAACTTAACCCATTACAACCTTTACCTCATGGTCCTTGCCATCATTAAAGGCTGGTATTAGCTTGCCCTCTATTTCCTTGCCGTCTACAGTAATTGACTTAACACCCTTTGTTACATGGGCCTTATTTGTGACCTCAATATTGTAAGTGGCATCTCTAAACTTTCTTTTTACCTTAAAGCTGCCCCAGTCAGCTGGTATGCAGGGATCTACTCTGAGGCCCTCCATTTGTGGCTGGATACCCAGGATATTTTTAGTTGCCGCCTGATATGTCCAGGAGGAGGTTCCAGATAGCCAGCTGTTTCTAGCTAGCCCAAACTGGGGATGTTCCTCACCCAAAACATTTTGTGGATAGACATAGGGCTCAGACTCATACTCGTCTATAACGCCGTTTTTGGTAATTGGGTTAATCTGGTCGTAATACTCGTAGGCCCTGTCCCCATTTCCAGCCAGGGTCTCAGCTATAATTGCCCAGGGGTTTGTATGCATAAAGATACCGCAGTTTTCCTTGGCTCCTGGTGGATAGGTGGTGATGCCGCCAATCTCAGGGTCAAAGCCATTGTAGCCTGGAGCACTTAGCATAATACCCTTTGAAGTATTAAGGTGCTTGTTTACTGATTCCAGTGACATCTTGACCCTTTCCTGAGTTGCAAAGCCTGACATGATAGACCAGGACTGGGCATTTACATAGATTTTACCCTTTTCGTTTTTACTTGAACCTATGGGGTTACCATTATTGTCAAAGTACCTGGTATACCACTCACCGTCCCAGGCTACCTTGTTTACGGTTTCCCCCATCTCATCATAGTAGGATTTATACTTGCTGGCTAGGTCATCTTGACCCATATAGGCTAAAATATCTACAAGCTCCTTTATTCCACAGCCATAGAGGTTTGCGTTAAATACTGATACTGCACCCGTTGGCAGGTTAACAGTGTCATTCCAGTCTGCAAAGCCAAGGAGGGGTAGACCATTTTCCCCGACATTATTGCGGGTAAACTCTATAGCCCTCTTTAGGTGTTCTAGGACGCTGCCTGTCTCAAGAGGCTTTTCATTTTTATCCTTATCATAAAAGGGTATCTGCTTGTTTAGGAAGTCTGTATTGCCCGTCTCTTTAATATAGGCACATACTGCAAGTACAATCCAAAGGTGGTCATCACCATAAAAGTCAGGCCTGCCCTCCATCTCAGCGGAGTCCCCTCGGTTTGCTATCATAGTGGCTGGGTTGAATTGGTGCATGGCAGATCCGTCTATGTTTTGCACATGAAGTAGCATCTCTATTAGTTCACGGGCCTCCTCAGGCTTGCTTGCTAATATACCCATGGAATCCTGTGAGCTATCGCGGAAGCCTATACCCCTAGCACCAAGTCCAACCTGGTATAGGGATAGGTATCTTGACCAGTTTTTAGTAATATAGCATTGCCTAGGGTTGTGAATGTTGACCATGGTATCAAAGTTTTCATCCGGCGTCTCAACCTGCTGGTAGGAGAGGTATTCCTTCCAAAAGCTAGCTAGGTCCTCAAAGGCCTTGTCAACATTGGCCTCATCTCTGTAAAAATCTATTATTTCCTTCTCATCTTCAAAGCTGGTCGCCTGTCCTAGCTGGGTGATTATTCGTTTCTCCTGGCCCGGTCCTATACTACCAAGCTGGTGCATGAGGGCGCATATATTGTCTCCCCTCAGGGCTTCATAGTTGTCTAGCTCTTCATTTACTAGGCTCATTGGTTGTCTCCAGCTCCCATAGCCATTGCCGCCAAGGAAATTTCGCCTGTCTGTCTCAAATGAGGACACAGGGTGATTGGAGGTATAATAGTTAAGTGCATTATCCTTTTTCATAAAGGCATATTGCATTATTGTTTTGAGACCATCCCCCTCATTAATTGCCTTGGATTGCATGGTCTGGGGTACCCAGTCATTGTTGTTAAACTGCTTTAAAGCTTCAAAGTGAGTGTATTCTACTACAGGAATAAGGTCTATCTCAACTGCTGTATCCCGTAGGTTCTTTACTCTTATGTCGCGTATTACCCTCTGGCCTTTTAAGGGTACATAGATTGTAACCTCGCAGCGAATACCATAAAACTCGGAAATGATTTTGGAATAACCTAGCCCGACATGACACTTAAAGAGGTCATAATCATCTAATGTTGGTACATAAAAAGGTGAGAAGGTTTTGTAGCCATCTTCCTCTTTAAGTCTTATATAGAGCGTCTCTCCCTTAAAGTCTGAGTCTGGCAGCTGTGGTATGTACTTTACTATACGATTCAGAGCTGGATCCCCTTTACATATGAGGGAGCCTCCCGTATGATCGATAAAGCCTCCAAAATCTAGTCCACCAATATAGTTTATCCACTTTGTAGGTGTTCTAGGGTTCGTAATGACATATTCCCTTTTGTCATTGTCAAAGTAACCATATTTCAATGCTTGTCTCCTCCTTCTACTTTACTAAACAAATATCCCTACCTAATATATTCTCCGCGAAAACGTTTTAACCTCCAGCAAATATATAATATTTCCAATATTTATGCCTTTCCTATTCAGCTTACCCCCTATATGGAGGTCTGCCAAAAACCTGCCCTTCATCCTATATGACAGAGGGTGATAGGCCCTCTACTTTCTGTTATAATACTCTATAGTGGTACAT
>DASRNC010000249.1:0-4147 GCA_035647595.1 Bacillota bacterium
GTCTTGGAGTATCTTGTATATGCCTATATGGTCTATTACTCTGCACAATACGTCACGCCCTTTGGTGTTTAATTAAGCTTTGAAGGCAGAATGGAGTAAAGGCCAAGGCCGAGCCAGACAGGAAATGTATCATCTGCGATAGAGAGTACACTCCTAAAAGCACTATACAAAAGACCTGCGGGAGCGAGTGGTGCAAGGAAGAAAATAGCCGTATACGGTCAAGGGACTACAATCGAAAAAAAAGAAGGGAAAAAGGGGCATCAGAGATATCACCACTAAAAATAAGACCCTACACATATGACGACACTATGTGCATTGTGATAGGCCTGATAGAGGGGCGGAAGCCTAAAGAGATAGCTAAGGTATACAATCGGGATATTTTAGATCTAAGAAGATACATAGCGAAAATCAGAAAAGATGGCACTTTTGCCAAGCACGAAAGGGCACTAAAGATATATCGAGAGCAAAATATGCCCACAACAGAGATGAACGTAGAGAGCAGGACAGGGATACTAATCTAAAAAAGGAGAGAAAAAGATGCTAAATAAAGTGATACTGATAGGCAGAACCACAAAGCAGGCAGAAGCACGCCATACCCAGAGCGGTACCAGCGTAACCACCTTCACTCTAGCTGTAGAGAGGAATTTCAAAAATCAACAAGGTGAAAAAGAAGCAGACTTTATCCCAATAGTAACTTGGCGAGGACTAGCAGACACTTGTGCAAAGTATCTAGCCAAGGGGCGGTTGACAGCAGTATCAGGGCGTATGCAGGTGAGAACATACGAGGGAAGAGACGGACAAAAGCGATATGTTACCGAGGTGGTAGCAGATGAGGTCCAGTTTCTAGAATGGGGCGAGAAAAAAGAGGCAGAGCTTAACTTTACACCAGTGGAAATAGAGGATGATGGGGAGCTACCATTTTAAAATTATAGGAGGGGGAGAAGTGAAAAGGATAATTTGCTTTCTATTAGGGCATAAACCCGTAACAGGTCAAGAAAAAGATATGTTTGGTTTTGAATACGTATGGCAAAAAGCACACTGTAGTAGATGTGGTAAAAAGCTTAATTAAACACCAAAGGGCGTGACGTATTGTGCAGGGGATACACGCCAGAAGGTAGACAAGCATGTAAGAGGTGCGAAGGGGGAGATAAAATTGATGATAGAGATACCAGGAAGACTACCCGGGCTGAACGAAATTATCGAAGCAGCCAAGCAGGGCAGAGGGAAATATCAGCCATACGCAATTATGAAAGAGCAGTATACAAGTGATATTGGCTGGCTTGCTAAAAAGCTACCAGCGTACGAGAGGGTAGACATAACCATCACATGGTACGAGCCGAATCTTAGACGTGACCCAGATAACATCACAGGCGGAGGTACAAAATTTATTTTAGATGGATTAGTAGCAGGTGGGGCAATTAAAGATGACAGCCAAAGATATGTTAATAGCATTAAGCATATACCTGAGCTGGACAGGGAGAACCCGAGGGTTGAAATTGAAGTACAGGAGGTAGAGGGGGATGGATAAAATCCGCAAAGAAATACTTAATCAACTTATGCCTTTTGTGCATAATTGCAAAAAATACACAGGAAGCACTAACATCAAAACATTCAAAGACTATTTAGGAATAGGCGGGTTTACCTTTTTGGGCGGTATCGTAAATTACGACAAAAGCGGTATCAATTACGAGGAATTTGAGCGAAATGGGAATCTCAAAATAAACCTAACTCATAAAGAAGTGGTGGAATACGGGATAAGTGGAAAGTATGAGGAGCAGGTGACGATATGGGAGGGGTAAAATGAAAGCAGACAGAGGGATAAGGATATTAGCACAGCTACTTGAAGCCAAAACAGAGTTACAAGAACAGGCTCTTTGTAGAACAGGGGCAAGCAAAAGAATGTGTCTAGCACAAATAAAAGGCATAGACAAAGCTTTAGAAATTGTTAAAAAGGAGATGGGATAAGTAAATGAATCCTAATAAATTGATAGATGAATTATGCTTAATAGATGACATTATTCCAGACTACGTTGCTGGCAGAAGGATGGGTTTAACTGACGGAGAAACTGAGTCAATAGCTCATCATGCGATTGGGAGAGCAATAGAAGCACTCGAAAAGCAGATACCGAAGAAGCCAGAAAAACAAGATGAATGGCTTATGCTGTTGGCTTTGAAACAACTCAAGACTGGTGCGGAAATGAGTTTCCGTTTAGGGATAAAGAAATACAGTGTCACGAGATTGTGAGAGTTGTATGTTTCAGCAATGGATTAAGACGCATTCCAAACAAACCACGCAACAAAAGATAAAGGGGGAGGTCTAAGGGATGGGGATACTGGATAGAAAGACCTACAAGCAAGTAGAGTGGTATCTATATAATTATTACAAGATAAAGCGAGAAGTAAAGATAAGTAAAGAAGACATCATAGAAGGTGGAGGAAGAGACCTAGCCGAGTGGGGCGGAGGGGTATCATATAGGTCAGACCCTACAGCCTCCAAGGCGGTGAGGCTTTGCAAGGAGGAGATAGTCAATTACGAAAGATGGCTAAAGGTGATTGAGCATGTCATGGCAAAGCATGAGGGCAGTGGCCACGGGGGACTCTTGCAGAAGAAATACTTTGACGAGCTTGGCGAGGTACAGATATGCATGGATCTACACATAGAGAGAAGTACATATTACAGGTGGCGAGAAGAGATAGTGATATACACAGCTATGATAGCCATTCAAGAGGGTTTGATAGAAATAAATGCTATCTGTCCGCTGATTTCGTAAAAGTCCGGGACTTTTTGCCCTATATAGTGTGATAGTATGGCATTGTGTAGAGATGTATCATTAGCTACCTCCTTTGGGGAGTCGGTCGGCATTTAGGTGGCGGCCGACTTTTTATATGGCAAGATGCACCAAAAAATGATATGATAAATTTAAAAAAAGGGAGGGGTAGCAAGTGGTATGTAAAAAGTGTAAAAGTGACAATGTAAGTGTACAAGTGGTGGCGGAGACCAGCGAAAAAGGCAAGGGGTGCGTGTATTGGCTGCTTATAGGATGGTGGCTAGAAATGTTCATGTGGATATTTTTGACGTTACCCTGGCTTATCATCAAGATATTTAAGCCCAAGAAATACAAAGGTAAGGTCACAAGTATGGCCGTATGCCAAAACTGTGGGCGCAGGTGGAAAGTATAAAATAAAGCAATACTAAGGCACTTACTAGGGTAGGTGCTTTTCTTATGTCTGAAAGGAGCGATACACATGCCAACAAGTGTACAGATAACGATAATCATTTGCTTGACATTAATTATAATATCATTCAACAATAAAGATGAGACCTGATAAAAAAGGAGCTCACCGCTCCAATTATGAGCGAAACAAAAAGCGGATACTAGCCACCCAAAACATATGCGGTATATGCGGTAAGCCAGTAGATATGAGTCTCAAGCATGGACATCCTATGGCACCAACCATAGATCATATAATTCCTGTGAATGGTCCTGGTGGATTGCGAGGGCATCCAAGTGATTTGTCGAATCTCCAGCTTAGCCACGCGGGGTGTAATCGTCAAAAGTCAGATAAGATATTTAGAAATAAAGAAGTATTCGAACCTGTTGTACTAGGTAATCGTAACTTGCCACAGAGTATGGATTGGAAAGCATATAGGAGTGATTAGAATCGATTGTAAGAGAAGAAGGGGGTATAACCACCCCCTAGGTATCTGCTCTGTCATTCAGCCGTTTACTGTACAAATTTTCTTGTGAGGTGTTCCGTAGAGCTTAGAAAGGAGGAATAAACCAATGCAAGGCATAGAATATTTAAGAAATAAGTTAGATAAATACAGACGTGGAGCATTAAAGCGACAAATAACCTATGACATGAAAAATAAAGATATAGAACCAAGTATAGCAATCCCACAACAGCTAAGACGCCAATATCGAGCCACCCTCGGCTGGTGTGCAAAGGCAGTTGACAGTGTGGCGGATAGATTAGTCTTTAGAGAATTTGGTAATGATAATTTTAACATAAATCAGATATTCCAGATGAATAGTTCAGATGTGTTATTTGATGATGCAATGTTATCAGCCTTAGTAAATTCGTGTAGCTTTGTTTATATCAGCGAAGGTGAAGAAGATGTTCCAAGATTGCAAGTTATCCAAGG
>DASRNC010000250.1:0-3678 GCA_035647595.1 Bacillota bacterium
AGTCAAGCTAATGATAAATCATGCTTATAAATCCAATTAATGATCAAAAAAGGAGGATTTCAATGGCTTTTGAGTATCATGTTGCAAAAAACGGATCCGATTTTGGTGAAGGAACAAAAACAAACCCCTTTCTCACTATCAATAAAGCTGCAGCTATGGCAGTTGCAGGAGACACCATTACTGTCCACGAAGGTGAATACCGTGAATGGGTAGAGCCTAAGAACAAGGGTTTAAGTGACAAAAGAAGAATAACTTATCAGGCTGCAAAAGGGGAAGGGGTAGTTATTAAAGGCTCTGAGAGAATTCAAACCTGGGAGCAGGTCAAGGGGAATGTATGGAAAGGTACTCTGCCAAATGAGTTTTTTGGCGATTACAACCCATATAAAGAAAAAATATTTGGTGATTGGCTTGTAAGGGCGGAACATAAGCATTTAGGAGATGTTTATTTAAATGGGATGTCATTTTATGAGGTTGGAGACTACGATGAGCTTTTTAACCCAGAGATTCGTTCAGAGGCTTTAGATGATTGGACCAACAAGCTTGCTAAGGTACATAATCCTGAGCAAACTAAATACGTCTGGTTTGCTCAAGTAAATGATACAGATACTACGGTTTACGCCAATTTCCATGGCAGTAACCCAAATGAAGAGTTGACTGAAATAAATGTCCGAAGAAGCTGTTTCTATCCAAAGGACACAGGCATTGACTATATTACTGTAAGGGGCTTTGAGATGGCTCATGCAGCTACACCATGGACTCCGCCAACTGCAGATCAACCTGGCTTGATAGGTCCTAATTGGAGCAAGGGTTGGATAATAGAGGACAACATTATTCATGATTCTAAATGCAGTGCTATTAGTATAGGCAAGGAAGCCTCTACGGGTAACAATTATAGGTCCATACGTAGGGACAAACCAGGCTATCAATATCAGCTGGAGTCAGTATTCCTAGCAGAACAGGCAGGATGGAGCAAAGAAAAAATCGGTTCACATATAATCCGAAATAACACAATATACGACTGTGGCCAAAACGGAATTGTCGGCCACCTTGGATGTGTCTTTAGTCAAATACACAAGAATCATATTTACAACATCGGCCTAAAACGTGAATTCTATGGATATGAGATAGGAGGCATAAAGCTTCATGTAGCCATAGATGTTCAAATCACAGACAATCGGATTCATGACTGTTCACTAGGGACATGGTTAGATTGGCAGACACAAGGGACCAGGGTGGCCAGGAACCTATTCTACCGAAATAATCGTGACCTCTTTATAGAGGTTAGTCATGGCCCCTATATAGTTGATCACAATATTTTGGCATCTGAGTATGCTCTAGATAACTTTGCCCAGGGTGGAGCTTATATTAACAACCTAATCTGCGGTAAAATGGTCCTGCGTGAGATATTGAACAGGTCTACCCCATACCACGTGGCCCATAGTACCAAAGTAGCAGGGTTTGCCCTTGTATATGCTGGAGATGACCGTTTTTACAACAATATATTTGTCGGGGACAAGGGATTAGTAGGTGTAGGAACCTTGCACTATAATGGGTACACAAGTTCACTTCAAGAATATATAGAAACTGTTGATGAAATAGGCGGGGACGTGGAGGCTTTTGAAAAGGTTAAGCAACCAGTATATATAAACAAGAATGCCTACCTAAAAGGGGCAGAGCCCTTTGAAGGAGAAGAAGAAAACCTATATGACGCTGACTTTGACCCCCATATTCAAATAATTGAAGATGAGGATGAGGTCTATCTTGCCTGTGGCCTACCTAGTAGCTATGATGATAAGAAGGCAAAGATCCACTCAACTCAAACGCTGGGCAGGGTTCGGATTGTAGATGTTGATTTTGAAAAGCCAGATGGTAGTGAAGTCACATTAAATACTGATTATTTAGGCGTCCAAAAAACCGATAATTGTGTTTTAGGCCCCATAGAAAAATTAAAATCAGGGAAGAACTATCTTAAGGTCTGGAGCAAATAATAGGAATATATTAAGGCACTTCAAGCTAAATACTTGGGGTGTTTTTTTTGAAAACAAATGGCTAACAGGCCGGCTAAGGCAGACTCATATACAAGAAAGAGCACTTTTAATTATTATAATGCAAAGTATGCTTGACATTAAATGCAAAGCGTACTATACTTTATTTGAAAAGTTAGCTATTCAATATAGGAGTTAAAAGTAGAGTAAAAGGTGATTAAGGAGTGATGATGTATAGATGAAAACGCGTATAAGAGAGTTGAGAAAGGAAAGAAAGCTTACTCAAGAGGAGTTAGCTATGGAAGTTGGCACAACAAGACAGACGATAACATCTATAGAGACAGGTAAATATACGGCTTCCCTGGTATTGGCATATAAGATTTCCCGCCACTTCAACCTGTCAATAGAAGAAGTCTTTGATTTTTCAGAAGTCGATGAGGCATAAGAACTTGAAAATAGGAGGTTACAATATGGAAAAATTCAAGTCACTGATAAAACGCAAAATTATATTATTCACTTTATTGCTACTAATGGCAATTGCACTCGGTGGATACACCCTTATAACAGGGGGTAAAGGCATAGGGGATGAATCTGTACAAGGGTTTCAGTCAGGGATTGCTCTAGGAATTGCTATAATGGCACTAATTCAGATAGCAACCTACTGTATTGCATTAAAAGATGATAAAAAATTAAAACTCTTATGCAACAAAGAAAATGATGAGAGAATGGAGGAAATACGCAAAAGATCAGGTATGCCAATGCTACTAGTGATGTCTATGTTAATGCTACTAGCAGCAGTTATTGCTGGATATTTTAATACTCTTGTATTTACTACATTAGTCTTAACTGCAATAATACAGCTTACGATAGGACTTATAGTAAAGCTATATCATATGAAAACAATGTGAGAAAATAAAACATTGAAAGATAATCGAGAGGGATGGTTATAAATGAAAAGGGAAAATAAGATGAGGCTTGAGCTTAGGATTGGGTTTTTGATGTTAGCTATTAGCAATGCCATAGCCCATATAGAGCTACATGCCAAGGGCGGATGCACAGAACACGCTCCACTTTTTAGTTTTTTTCTAGGATTTACCTATACCCTGAGTCTAGTGTTGATAATTGTAGGCGTGATTTCACAATCAGCCTATAACAAGCTAAAGGGCTTAAGAGGAAAACGATTTTCTATAAAAATGAGGTAAAAAGATTCAACAATTGCTAAAGCCTATATTTACACTTGGTTAATAAAAGCTAAGGTGATAATATGTATTTATAGGGGAGGACACAATAGATGAGCGATGACAGGATAAAAACTGAGCATGATATTCCAAGTGGACGAAAGGCACCAAGGGATCCAATTGAAAAGCGCAGTAGCTTTTATATAATGCTTGATACAAAGGTTGAGGCAACCCAGCGAAACGTCGGCAAGCCATCTCAAGAGATATATTTAGCCGGAGAACAACTAAAAAACAAGGCAAGACTTGTAGGGGATATTTCCGACGAAGGTATATTAAAACATCTTGAAAGCTGTGAAGGCTTTAGAGGCTTAGTACATAGCATCGGTGTGTCATTAAAGTCTTATGAAGACCCTGGCGGTAGTACTTATTTTGTCCTACAAAACTGGGGTAGGGGCGATATATACAATACTGGTACAAAAATTAAAATTGAGTGCCCCAAGGATGGTAGAGAAGTT
>DASRNC010000251.1:0-2759 GCA_035647595.1 Bacillota bacterium
CAGGGCATCAATAACAAGCTGGATATCCAGGTTGTTTTTCTGATTTACCCCATACTTAATTGACGGTACCACACTGAAAGTATTAGACAGTAGTACCTCCTTTAAGTCCGAAAAAGACTCCTTGTAGCCGTAGACCTTTCCTATTAAAATGTCTCCCTTTATCTTGACCTTTTCGATAACACTTTTCAGCGTGACAGCTTTGCCACCTGTGTTTTCTAGGTCTATAAATATTGCAAAATTCTTTTTATCCATAAAATCCTCTTTTTTCATATTTGATATACGTATATATCATGTTTTTATCTTATCTTTTTTTGCCAATATAAGCAAGTGCAATCATAAATAGTGGAGATTATCTACAATCTCTGTGTCAAAAGAATAGCCACTAGCACTTGGAGTCCAATTATTAAGGGTACTCCAAATATAAACATTGGCTTTTGAGTCTTGTGCCTGAATACATATATTCCACTCCAGATACCCGCAGATCCACCTATGACTGCCAAAAGCAATAGTAGTTGTTCAGGTACGCGCCATTTCTTGAGCCTTGCTCTACGCTTATCTATGCCCATAACTAGAAATGACAGCAGGTTTAATCCTACCAACAACAATAGAACATCTAATCCTTCCACAATATTTACTTATCCCCCATGTGTCTCTATTTTTATCTCTATTCTATCCATATCCTGCAAAATCTATATATTTTATCTAAAGCCTTTAGCCCCCTTCCCTTTGTCTTATGCTTTCCCATCTTCACCTGCCTTATGATGCCCTTAGGCACCGATTATTTTAACTAACGCCCGCTTTTGACGCTTGCCATCGAACTCTCCATAGAATATTTGCTCCCAGGGCCCAAAATCTAGTTTACCCTTAGTAACAGCAGCAACAATCTCTCGACCCATAATCTCACGTTTTAAGTGGGCGTCCGCATTGTCCTCAAAGCCATTGTGCATGTATTGGTCATGAGGCTTTTCAGGGGCTAGCTTTTCAAGCCACTTTTCGTAGTCATGATGTAGGCCGGACTCATCATCATTTATAAATACGCTAGCTGTTATATGCATGGCGTTTACAAGGACCAGTCCTTCCTTTATACCAGACTCATCTATACAGGCTTGTACATCCCCTGTGATATTTACAAAGGCCCTACGTGTAGGTATATTAAAAAACAATTCTTTTCTATAGGATTTCATCTTTTAGCCCCTTTATAAGTTTGCCTTCAGATAGTCACGATCTTTTCTTTCATAGTAGCCCCGCCTTGCTGACAGCCTCCCCTAGTGTCAAGCCCACATAATCTTGGGCACTTATCAATCTACCACTTTTTCTGTCATCAAGCAATGCCCCCACCAAGGCTCCAGGTATAACCGTCTCTACCCTATTGGGTGCATCCGGCCCACCAAGGTCTGTCCTCAGCCAGCCCGGGTCCATAAGGTTCATCATGACTCCTGTCCCATCAAGGGTCTGAGCAAAATCCTGGACAAACTTGTCAAGTGCAGCCTTGCTGACAGCATATGCCGAAAGCTCAGGCTGGTCCTTTACACCACTGGTGGTATTGATTATCCTGCCAAATCCCCGCTCTAACATACCAGGTAAAAACCTATAGCATATACGGGCCACTGCCACCATGTTTACCTCAAAGCAGGTCCTATAGGCATCAAGTGAATGCTCATAAAGCATAGGGTTGTAGCCAATGGAGACGCCTGCGTTATTAAAGAGGATATCTATATGGACCCTGCTCCCTATCTCGTCTAGCATATGCCCAACCTGGTCTTGGTCTGTCAACTCTGCTTCTACTGCAAATGCCTCTATATCAAAGGCCTTTAGGTCTTTAATAAGTCCCTCCGTATGGGAAAGGCTCCTGCTGTGAACTACTAGGTTGCTCCCAAGCTCGGCCATTTTAAGTGCTATCTGTCTGCCTACACCCCGGCTTGCACCTGTAACAAAAGTCCATTTACCCTTAACATCGGTCATAGTCTTACCACTCCCCCTTGACTTTTTTCTATACACAAAACCGTATCTTATAAGGGCTAGGCTCCTCTTATTTTTTATGGATAGGATACTATTTATCTAGTCAAATAAAAAATAATAGTATAGGGCTACCTCACTAGCGGCATCCCCCATCCCCTTATATATCTTTTGGTCAAAGCCCCCTATATGAAAGCCACAGCTTTCATAAAACTTACATGCCCTAATATTATTATTCTGCGTTTCAAGTGTAAGTCCTGCCAATCCTTTTTGTTTGCCCCATTCCTTTGCGTGGCCGACTAGTCTTCGGCCTATACCCTGCTTTCTATAGCTGATATCAACGCGCACATCCTCAATAATAGCATACTTGTTCCAATGGCTTCTTATTATAATTTGCCCTATAGCCTTGTCCTCGGAATAGGCTAGGTATATGGCCTTATCAGGATTGTCAACATAGTCTGTATAATCAATAGGCCTTTCCTCATTTGGGTATTTTTTAATAAATGCCGCGATGCGCTCCAACCTATATTGTATTTGGTCCTCCTCCATTTTCAGTACAGCCTTGGAATCTACGATAAAGCGGTTGTCCATATTGTTGACCTGGTCTATATTAGTCCTATCGGCCTTTACTATATAAATGTTACACACATAATTCACCTCCCGACAAAACTCCTCAACTAATTATATAATAAATGTAAAAAAAAACATACATTAAACAAGAATAATGTACCATATAAAAAATATCTTATGGGAAATAAGGCCCAAGCACCAAAGGTGCAGGTGTTGTATAGTATAAACTACAG
>DASRNC010000252.1:0-2397 GCA_035647595.1 Bacillota bacterium
GCTGTATATCAGCCAGCTTTGGTTATGCAGTCTTGTTTTTTGTATGTGCTGCCCTTATGCTGGCCGCAATGGTGGCTTTCAATATATATCAAAGGAAGACTGACATAGGTCAAGTTAAGGAGAGTATGGCCTGAGTATTAAAATAAAAAGTGGAAAGGGGAAATTATCATGGCAAAGAAAGAAAGCAAACCAGTAGGACTAGGAAAGGATAAAGGGTTTGTAGCACTCCCGGACCAATACAGAAATGAGAAGGATTATTACTTGCTCTGTGCTAGTGGTACCCAGGATATTGCATACCCAAATATGAAGCCCCAAATAGATGCCATGAAGAAATTTAAGGACAGCTTTGTTTATTCGGCTGATATAATTGAAGGGAACTTTTATTTCATAGAGTGTGACGGTGGTATACATAACTGGCATTGGGCCAACCAGTTTATATACAATATACTAGCTGATTTTTTTCAAAAATAGGGGATTCAGGCCAGGCTTAGGGTTTGACATATTAAGATTTTATGCTATGATAGGTGTATATTGCATTACTAACAATGAATAACATATTCTCCGAATTCTCAAGAAGAAGCGGGGGGTCCACAAATGGGGGTGAATCCTGATCATATCAGGTAGGGCGACTTGGGTGCCCGAATCCGTCAGCTAACCCCGTAGGAGCAGTAATCCAAGCGTTGTGCTTAGTCAAAAGGCTAAGGCTGCGCATTTTTTTGTGCATTTTTTAGTCAGTATATTAGGTTGAGTATTTATGTGGAGACTATAAAGTACGAAGGACATGTATATATAAAAAGGCAGGGGGTTTACTGTGCATAGGCGGCCATTAATATTATTTGTTTTACTCTTAATCTTTAGTATTATTATTTCCTTGGAAGTGGATCTGCAGCATATCCTGGCTGGGTCACTTATAGCCCTGGTTATTGTTTGGTTTTGGAAAGACCTTGGTCCGAGACTACCTGGCAGGGTGTCTATAAGGGAGTTATTTATATTGTGTCATTGCATGGTATTGCTGGCATGGTACATTATTGACTCTAATATTGTTGTCGCTAAAACCCTCTTGTCCTCTAAGATGCAGGCTAGTCCAGTATTTATGGTTATGGAGCCTGGTATTAAAAGCAACTGGGGCAGGACACTTTTGGCGACCTGCATTACCATAACTCCTGGTACAGTGACAATTGACGTAGACCCGGATACAGGGCAAATATTCGTCCATGCCCTAACAGAAGAAATTGCGTCTGGGCTGTCTGAATGGCGGCTCATATACGAAATCAAAAAACTTGAAACGCGTCTGCAAGGGGGTGCTTAATGTGCTGTGGATAGTGATAGGACTAATGGTATTAATTCTCCTAGTACTCCTGAAAGCAATAATGGGACCGACAGCACTTGATCGCCTCATCTCTATAAATGCTATCACCGGCAAGGTGAGTATGGTCATCTTGCTTTTGGCTTTTGTCAGAGGTGAATACGGGTTTGTTGATGTAGCCTTTGTTTTTATGCTGTGTAGCTTTGTCAGTGGCCTATGGATACTCAAGGTATATACTCCTGGAGATTGGGAGCTCAAGCTACCAGGACAAAAGGGCCCTGATGATAACAAGGAGGATGGGACTGATGATTAGGTTAATAGCTAATATCTGTTTTGCAGGCTCAATTTTAGCTTTTAGTTTAGGGACCCTTGGCTTGTATAGGTTTCCCGACCCCTACACCCGGATGCATGCTGTCGGGATGGGGGATACGATGGGGGCAGGCCTGATTGGTCTTGGACTTATTTTAATTAGCCCAACCGGGATACTGCGACTAAAGCTAATAGTCATTCTTGCATTGTTTTGGATGATCAATCCCACGATGACGCATTTGAATGCAAAGGCTGGTCTACTCCACGGGGTAAAGCCTGTGGAGGGTACCAAGATGAGAAAGGGATGAATTTCTATGCAATTTACAAGTATTGATTATTTTATTATAGTTCTTCTAACCACCTTGGTCATAGCCTCCTTGGCTATGTATTTCATCAAGGATTTGTTACATGCGGTCATTGTTTTCGGTGCATATTCCTTGATTGTTGCCCTAATATGGCTACTGATGAATACCCCTGACCTTGCAGTAACAGAAGCTGCAGCAGGCATATGCATGACTGTACTGATGATGGTGGTCATATTTCGCACCAGTCGCAGGGAGGAATGATTGTGAAGATAAAGGGCTTACTTATCTTATTAGTAGTCCTGCTAGCAGGCTATGGCTTGATAATGGTAGTAGCTGAACTACCCCCCTATGGAATGGCAGATAACCCCGTCCACAATCAGGTAACAGACCGGTATATCAATGAGGCTTTGGAGGACACAGGTGTGCCCAATATGGTAACAGCCATTGTGCTTGACTATAGGGCATACGATACCATGT
>DASRNC010000253.1:0-5961 GCA_035647595.1 Bacillota bacterium
GTAATGCCTTTAGTAACTTCATTGATCAGATCTTTAATTTTATCAGGGCCTATAATTTGAAAAACTGTTCCAATCGCAGCTGCAACTAAGGCAATAATCATAGCTGGCAAATACGATTTGCAAAATCTGATTAATTTGACCAATGACTGCTTTAGGTCTTTTGGCTTTTCAGCCGCACCTCCCATTCCATGCATACCCTTGCCACCCATGCCTTGTCTTTGTGGTGTTTTTATATCTTTTTGTTCACTCATGCTAATAGTTCCTCCTTTGAAAGCTGTGATTGTGCAATCTCACGGTATACATCACACGATTCAAGTAGTTCCCTATGCCTGCCCTTGCCCACAATCCTGCCTTCATCCAATACAATAATTTGGTCAGCATCGATGATGGTCCCAATTCGCTGGGCGACAATCAAATTGGTTACGCCACCAGTTTCTTTTTTTAACCCTGAGCGCAGTATACGGTCAGTTCTATAATCCAGTGCCGAAAAGGAATCGTCAAAAATGTATAGCTCTGGTTTTCGGCATACCGCACGTGCGATGGAAATTCGCTGTTTTTGCCCCCCGGATAAATTGGTGCCACCTTGCGAGATAGGAGCCTCATAGGCTCCGTCCATTTCCTCAACAAAATCAGTTCCTTGTGCAATGTTCACAGCCTTTTTTACTTCGTCCTTTGTAAATTCGCCTTGCTTACGCTCACCATAAGCTACGTTTGAAGTAATAGAGCCTTTGAATAAAACAGCTGTTTGTGGAACGTATCCGATTTTATCGTGTAAGACATTCTGTGCATATTTTTTAACATTGATGCCATCAATCAACACTTCGCCTTCCGTTGCATCGTACAGTCTTGGGATGAGATTAACGAGGGTTGTTTTCCCGCTTCCCGTAGCACCGATAAATGCCACAGTTTCCCCTTTGCGGGCGGTAAAACTGATGTTTTGAATAATATCTTCTGTAGCTTCTGGATATCGAAAGCTGACATTTCTAAACTCAACCTCACCCTCTATACCAGCTATTCCTCGTGTCACCTTACCGTCTTCAATCGTTGGTTCAGTGTCCAGTACTTCGTTAATACGTTTTGCAGAAACAGAAGCCCTAGGCAACATGACAAACATCATAGAGAGCATCATAAACGACATAACCACCTGCATTGCATAGGATGAAAAAACAATCATATTAGAAAACAGTGTGAGTCTATCTACCATTTGTGCTGCATTGATTAAATAGGCGCCAATCCAGTAGATGGCAAGGCTCAGCCCACTCATTATCAGCGACATAGTAGGCATCATAAATGCCATCGCCCGCCCAGTAAACAGTTGGGTATTTGTGAGCTCTTCGTTGGCTGTTTCAAACTTATCCTCTTGATAATCCTCAGCGTTGTAAGCGCGCACGACTCGTAGACCAGTCAGATTTTCACGCGTGACGCGGTTGATGTTGTCGGTCAATGTTTGCATTTTCTTAAACTTTGGCATAACTAGCATCATAAGAACTGCAACCATAAGAATCATTAGGGCAGTAGCTATACCAGTTGCAAGCGTCCACTCAAAGCCCTTACCCGTAATTTTCATGATAGCCCATACCGCCATAATGGGTGCCTTGACGATCATTTGCAATCCTATGGTAATAAACATTTGGATTTGAGTTATATCATTAGTAGAGCGTGTAATCAAGCTGGGGGTTGAAAACTGGTTGATTTCCTTCATAGAAAAGGAATCAACCTTATTAAACATCAAGCTGCGTAGCCTCATTGAAAAACTTGCTGCAATTCGTACTGCTAAGAAACCGACAATGATGGCTGCAGCAAGGCTTCCCAATGCACACAGCAACATGTAACCTCCTGCTGCCCAAATATCTGACATAGCACTACCTGGCGTTTGTGTTAGGCGTGTTATCTCCGACATATACTCGGGTATTTTAAGGTCAAGCCATACCTGTGCTACAATAAACACAAGGACAAATGCCGCTTGCAACCATTCTTTAGTTTTTAAGTATTTAAAAATCTTCAACATGCATTATTTCCTACCTCTCATATGACACTAAATACTAACATCAGTACATACTAATGCTGTTAGGTATCATGGTTTTTTTAGCGGTCTCTGTTAATGACCGCCTTATTCACTAAATATAGTTTATGGTGCTAATTCAGCAAGTCTTCCCGTAATCCTAACTAGCTCCTTAGCATCCTGCTCACCCAACGATTCTAGCATCTGTGCTGTAAGACTAATAACCGTTTGATTATGTTTTTCTGCCTTTTCTGACCCTTTCTTCGTAAGTTCTACTATAATTTTCCTTCTATCACTTTTGTCAATTTGTCGTGTGATAAGTCCTTTTTTCTCAAGGTTATTTAGTATTGCAGCCACT
Organism: Bacillota bacterium; assembly: GCA_035647595.1. Lineage (GTDB taxonomy): Bacteria > Bacillota > Clostridia > Caldicoprobacterales > DTU083 > UBA3906. The sequence continues at coordinate 2,361 of DASRNC010000253.1, forward strand.
CTAGCGGAACTTATATTCATTTCAGCCCCAATTTCACTTGGTAAGGTAAAATTGTTTTGTCTTGAAACATAAAAAAGCACAAAAATTTCACCTTGCATACTTTCTTCAATTTTTTGGTGATGACCATAGCTTTTAAATTGATGAGAATTATGAAGAAACCGCTTTGCAAGCTCAGTATAATTCACCAAGGCATCTCCTTCCTTAAAAAGCTAATACTGTTAGTATCTTAACACCCCTATATAATCATGTCAACCACTTCACAAAAAAATAACATACCAATATAAAAATGCAGTCTCCAAATGGCTACAGCTTATAGAAAAAATCCCCGGCCTTTACGCAGAGCGCTCAAGCGGGGAGAATATTGATCATCTATCTATAGGAACCCTACTGGTCCTTTAAAACCCTATCCGCTATATCCTTTACATAGCCTTGGTCCTCTAAGGGCGCCTGGACCCTTCTTGTCCAGACTTCATCATCCAGTATATTGGCAAAGTCCATATATATGCCCTCTATATCTAAGCGGGTGACTATAAAGCTTGTATCTGTAAACTCATAAATTAAAGCATCCAGGTTTTCAATCAGGGCAAAGGCAGCAGTCGAATTGTATATTAGCGACCTTTTTACCTCTGTAGCATAAAAGTCGTCAATAGCATGCTCTAAGCCCTCTAAGCTGTATGAGCTGTACTGTAGATTTGTTTTGCCCGCCTGCAGCATGCTGTCCTCATAGTATACCTTTGCAGCCAAGTCGTTGGGATAAAGCTGGAAAGTCGTCCTGGTATCACTAAGCGGCAGGTGGCCAAATAAAGCAGCCAGGTTGGAGTGGTTGCCCATATACTTATTATTGTAGGGTAGTATATAGTTTATATCAGCAGTCTCAGCTCTCAATTGGGCCCTTTCATATTCATTGTTTTCATCCTGCTTTAGAACGAAGATTGTCGCTGCTGTCGTTAGGGCTATACCTAAAACCAACAAAATGATTATTAGCTTATTTATGTTACTCATCCTCTATCACCTCATGCTTGATCCATAATTTGCTCAGTTTTGCGAGTATCAATGGGATTACTATGGTAAATGCCGGACCTATATATTGACTTATGAGCCTGGCAAGCTGGTAGGGCCCATCTATTATAAGAGGACGAGAAAACCAGAAATTGCTTGAAAAGTTTAGCCCAGTTATAGCCAGGATGCATAGCACCATAAATGCAGTCCAGATAATCCAAGCAAGCTTGGCACGCCTTGCCAGGCTGTTTATATTGATGTGGTCATATTCCCTTGTGTCCTGGCCAGGTTTTCTACGACTCTTTATTATAAGAGTAAGTCCGAATACCCCAATGGATAAAAACAGTAAAGCGTTTGTTGCAAAATTCTGAAGGAGTAGAAAAGGAGTAGAAAAAATCCAAGCTACTATCAGTATCAGTAGGATTGTTTGTAATTTTTCTATTTTGTATGGATAGGACCTGACCTTCCTATTACCATCAATTAGAGCATCTATACTAGTAATGCTTCCCTTTGCAGTTTTAGTCGCTGCCTCTTCGCCCATACCGGACGACAAAAGGTCATTTTTCTTTGCCTCCAGGTTACTTAAAATCTCTGCTTTTAAATCATCCACTGAGCTTGATCCCTTATATTTTGAAAACAGTCTATCAACATGCATTTTGAGTTCATCCATTATCCTCATTCCCTTCTACCAACAGGTCTATTACTTTTTTAGCTAAGTGCCACTGCTCAATTGCCTTTAGATAGGCAGCCTCTCCCTGTGGAGTTATCTGATAATACTTGCGCCGTCCTCCTTGGGTCTTGTCTCCCCAATAGGAGCTAACCATCTTGCCTTTCTCTAAACGCTTGAGGCTGGTATAAAGCGATGGCTCCTTTAGCTCATATAAGCCATTGCTATTGCGCTTTATGCTTTTGATGATCTCATAGCCATAATTGTCAGTCTCATATAGGACACGGAGTATTATTGTGTCTATATGTCCCCTTATCAGATCACTGCTTACACCTGTTATAGACAAGCTATCACCTCTCTTAAATACATTGTCGCATATATTACTATGTGTGTCAAGGTAATGTCTTATAAATAGTAAAATTGTAAGGACGCATTTAAATAAGTATGCCTAGTGGCATACTCCTAGATATTATTTTGATGCTCTATTTCATAAAAAAGATTTACGGTGTTCGTCAGGTAGGCTAGCCCTTCATGCACAATAAGTGGTCAGCTAAATCAGTTTGCCAGCCTTAACTCCTTTGAGTATATCAACATGCTTGTAATTAGTGACTACCTCAATAAGGCCTTTCATCTCATCGGTAATTAGCTTGTTCTTATGGTGTGCAATACTAAAGAATCTGTCCCGCTCACTGTCTGTACTTATAATAGGATACATTATGCTATCTTTTATTTCCTCTTCGACTAGGCGGACTGAAACAGCCCTCTGGTTCCACTGCCCTGCTCTCGCATTGCAAACTTATGATTTTTTAGGTCCTCTAGCTTGACAGTTTTTTTTGGCAAAGGGATGATTGCTGCCACATACTAGAACCAGAAAATCCTCTACTTCAGGGATAGATATTAGATCCGGACTTTTAACCATCCCTTCTACGATACCAATATCCAATTCAGATTTTAATAGCTTTTCCTCTATATCTCTTGTGTTGGCTACGTATGTGTATATTTCAATATGATAGTCTCTTGGAAAGTCGCTCAAACAAGAGCCCTCCATAATGGTCTTCAAGCTCTTTGATTGCCTGGCTTACTGTAGGCTGGGAAATAAACAGTTTTTTGCAATGCTACTCATTTTACCACTGTCTACAACCTCGATGAATATTTTCAGATGCCTTATAGTCACATTATCAGCATCTATTTTAAACTAGTGTTAATCCATTGATAGGTTTTACCTATTACTTTGAATTGTTAATACTCCAGCAAACTTTACAAAGCTAACTGGGGTTTCGGTAATGACAGAAGTAGAAGTAACAGGGATCAAGCCTGCTAGTAATAATTTAGTACAAATATGTTATATAAATATAGAGGCATGTCAGTATCGCTCAGGAAGAAGGCTTTTATCTTGCTGTTCCTGTATGTGTTGTCATTACTATAGTAGCAACATACTTAGGTACGGTTCAAGGCTTTATTGGCGCACCCATGATTGGACTCTTTATAAGTATCACTATTGTAAATCTTTTACCCTCTATTGATAAGGATTTTAAAGCAGGTACCAGCTTTGTAGGTAAGAAATTCCTATGCCTTGGCATTATCCTGGCTGGTGCTACACTCAATTTTAAGGAGATCTTAGGCTATGGCGGAAAGGTTCTTTCCCTTGTTATTATGAATATAATCATAGCCTTTAGTGTTGCTTACTTTATCGGAAAAAGATTGCAGGTATCAAAGAATACCAGTACTCTAGTGGGCGGCGGTACCGCTATTTGCGGGGGTACAGCCATTGCTACCCTAGCGCCTATAATCAAGACGAAGGAACCAACAAGAGAAACCACCCTCTGGGGTTTTTCCTTTAGCTTTACTGTGTTTCCTAGGGCATCTGTAAAGCTATAGTATAGCTCATCGTCTTTGATTGGCTCTTCCTGCCTACTACAGCCTACAAGCACCTGT
>DASRNC010000254.1:0-5286 GCA_035647595.1 Bacillota bacterium
AAACTAAGGAGAATAATCATGGTTATTGAATATCAGGTTAGAAAGAGAGATGGGCAATTAGTAGCCTTCAATATTGAAAAAATAAGCAAAGCAATTCAGCGAGCCTTTGAAGCTCAATCTGTAAGCTATAGTAAATCGATACTAGAACTCTTAGCTTTAAGGACAACAGCAGAATTTGAAGCATGTGTTAACAAGGGTATTATCTCAGTTGAGCAAATCCAGGATGCTGTCGAGTTTGTCCTAATACAAGCTGGCTATGCTAAGGTGGCAAGGGCATACATCCTATATCGAAAGCAGCGTGAAAAAGCCAGAAATGCTCTAAATACACTGATAGACTACCGCAAGGTAGTGGACGACTATGTAAAGAATATAGACTGGCGCGTAAAGGAGAACTCAACTGTCAGCTATTCGGTTGGAGGCTTGATTCTGTCAAATAGCGGAGCTGTAACCGCTAACTACTGGCTTTCAGAGATCTTTGATGAGGATGTAGCCAATGCTCACAGGAATGGGGACATGCATATACACGACCTGTCTATGTTGACAGGCTATTGTGCAGGCTGGTCTCTACATCAGCTAATCTCTGAAGGGCTCGGGGGTGTGCAAGGAAAAACCACTTCTGCACCAGCCAAGCACCTTGCGACCCTTTGCAACCAGATGGTCAATTTTTTAGGTATTATGCAAAATGAATGGGCTGGAGCCCAGGCATTTAGTTCCTTTGATACCTACCTAGCACCCTTTGTAAGGACGGATAATCTAAACCAAGATCAGGTGCAAAAGTGCGTTGAATCATTTATCTATGGGGTAAACACACCCAGCCGCTGGGGTACCCAGGCTCCCTTTACTAATATTACTCTGGACTGGACAATACCCAAAGACCTAGCAGAGAGGCCCGCTATTGTAGGGGGCAAAATGATGGAGTTTACATATGGGGATTGTCAAAGGGAAATGGATATGATTAACAAGGCCTTCCTTACAGTTATGCTAGAGGGAGATTATGAAGGACGTGGTTTTCAGTACCCTATCCCAACCTACTCTATTACTAAGGACTTTAACTGGTCAGACACTGAGAACAACAAGCTACTTTTTGATTTGACTGCCAAGTATGGTACACCCTACTTTTCTAATTATGTAAACAGTGATATGGAGCCTTCTGACGTACGTAGCATGTGCTGCCGCCTGCGTTTAGATTTGCGGGAACTCCGTAATAAAAGAGGGGGTTATTTTGGGAGTGGAGAAAGCACTGGTTCAATAGGAGTTGTTACCATAAACCTGCCCCGTATTGCTTATTTATCAAAAACGCCAGAGGAGTTTTATAAGCGTCTGGATGATATGATGGACATAGCAGCTAGTTCCTTAAAAACTAGGCGTGAAGTTATAACTAAACTACTTGATGCTGGCTTATATCCCTATACAAAACGCTATCTAGGTACCTTTAAAAATCATTTTTCAACCATTGGGCTAGTAGGTATGAACGAGGCGGGACTAAATGCCCCATGGCTTAAAGCAGACCTTACCAACCAGGAAGGCCAGCAGTTTGCCAAGGATGTTCTAATTCATATGCGAGACCGCTTATCTGACTATCAGGAGCAGTATGGGGATCTATACAATTTAGAAGCAACCCCTGCTGAGTCAACTGCCTATCGTCTAGCCAGGCATGACTTGGCAAGGTGCTCGGATATTATAACGGCTGGAAACCCTGGACAGGCACCTTACTATACGAACAGTAGCCATTTACCCGTTGGTTATACTGATGATATATTTAAGGCACTCGATATCCAAGACAAACTACAAAAGCTATATACAAGTGGTACGGTATTCCATGTATTTCTTGGTGAAAAAATGCCTGGCTGGAGGACTACAGCTAAGCTGGTGAAAAAAATCGCTGAGTCTTATGAATTACCCTACTATACTATAAGTCCCACATACTCTATATGTAGTGAACATGGGTATTTGGCAGGAGAACAAGTTAAGTGCTCTATTTGTAAAGAAAGCACAGAGCTATACAGTCGTATAACTGGCTATTATCGTCCAGTAAACAACTGGAACGAAGGGAAGAAACAAGAGTATAATGAGCGAAGAAAGTATAGAATTTCCTCTTAAAAGCCTAGCTTAGAATAAAGTTCTATAGGACATAGGTCGGATAGTCCATAGCATTTAGCTAAGGATTTCAAGGACCTTTGTCCTTTTTTTATTCAGCCTGCCTAAAGTTAAGACTCCCAGCATACCATGTACAAAGGGGGTGTAGTGAATGAAGATTTTCTTCCTTCGCAAGGATTATTTAAAATGGGGTATTGTGATAGTTGTTACCATCCTTATTCTACTTATTTTATTAAAGGCTCTTTGAGCTCCCTTAGACAAAGGCTACAGCTAGTGTTTTCATTTGTATCTGAGTCATAAATGTAGGGGATGAACCTAGGCGGGACTGACCATGGCTTCGTCCCCCAGCCAAATGAAGGGACAGGCATATAGGTATAAAATTATTAAAAAGACCTTTCATATACTATAAGTTGTATGTTAAAATATAAATGCATTATTTTAGGTGGACTTACTTAGGATAAATCTTGACGATATAGGCGGTGAAAAGATGAGCTACATTCCAGATATAAAGGGTACCTTGCGTAGACATATGATAGAGGTACCAGAGGTAATACAGGAGGCCAGTGGTATCAGAATATTTGGCAAGAGACTTAGGTCTTTGGCCTTCACTACAGATGTGGCAGTTATTAAAAACATCAATGCAGATGCCATAATAGCTGTTTACCCCTTCACTCCCCAGCCCTCTATTACAAGCGCTATCGCAGAGTCTGCTAATGTTCCAATACTTTGCGGGGTAGGTGGGGGCCGTACCACAGGGAAACGGGTTGTAAATCTTGCCCTAGATGCAGAGTTTGAAGGTGCCTTTGGTGTTGTTCTCAATGCGCCAACGACTAACGAAACAATAAGGGCTGTCAACGAAATTGTCGACATACCCATCATAATTACAGTAGTATCCGACCTAACGGACATCAAGGGAAGGATAGATGCTGGGGCCAAAATATTAAATGTCTCAGGTGCAGCAAAGACTATTGATATAGTTAAAAGGATAAGAGATGCCAATCCCCTTGTGCCGATTATAGCTACAGGAGGGCCAACGGACGAGACCATACAGGCCACTATTGAGGCGGGTGCCAATGCCATTACCTACACGCCGCCGACTCCGGCAGAGCTCTTTCATGATCTGATGATAAAATATCGTGAAGAACTGGCTGAATAAAAACAGACGCTGAATAAGAAGAGACGCTGAATTGAAAAAAGCTTGGGTCAAAATTATGACCTGAGCTTTTTTATTGTTTCAAAGAATCCAGGATATGAGATATCAACCCATTGGCTGTCTAGGATTGTAGTTTGACCCTCTGCAATTAGGCCTGCTACAGCACAGGTAAGGGCAATCCTATGGTCCATAGAGCTATATATGGCAGCCCCACTTAAGGGGGTGGGACCCTTTATGACCATTCCATCATGAGTGGCAGTTATGTCAGCACCAAAGGAATTTAGCATATTAACCACTGTGTCAATCCTGTTAGACTCTTTTACCTTAAGCTCTTGGGCGTCTCGTATGATTGTTGTCCCATGAGCCTGTGTTGCGGCCAAGGCAATTATGGGGATTTCATCGATAAGTCGTGGTATTATGTCACCCCCTATGGTTGTACCCTTAAGGTCGGAGGACTTGATCAGGATATCCGCCATGGGCTCACCCCCATCCTGCTTTTTAGGATTGGTGCTTATGGTCGCGCCCATTTTCTCGTATACATCCAATATCCCTGTCCGGGTCGGGTTTGTGCCTACATTTTTTATTAAAAGCTGGGACTTCCCTGTCAACATGGCTGCGGTTATCAAATAGGCAGCGGAGGAAATATCGCCGGGCACATCTATGTCCTGTCCATAAAGCTGGTCAGGAGGCTCTATTGTAAGGGTCATGCCACTGCTTTTTACAAGGCCACCAAGCTGCTTTAGCATGATCTCTGTGTGGTCCCTGGATATAGCATTTTGACGTATTTTTGTTTTCCCCTCGGCATAGAGGGCAGCTAAAATTATGGCAGACTTGACCTGGGCACTGGCCACAGGCAGCCTATAGTCGATCCCCTTCAAAACCCCTGTCCTATTTGCCCTTATATTGAGGGGCAAAAAGTCTTCATTAAAAGCTCCTATCTGGGCCCCCATTTTTTCCAGGGGGAGGATTATCCGCCTCATTGGCCGCTTCCTCAGGGACTCGTCTCCGTCAAGGGTGCTAGTAAATGATTGGCCTGCTAAAATACCCGATATAAGCCTGGCGGTAGTCCCAGAATTTCCTGCATATATGGCTTTGGAGGGTGGTAAAAGGCCGTGTAGGCCCTTACCACAAATAATAAGGTCCCCATCCTCGGTCCTAGTCTCTATGCCCATGCTTTCAAAGGCTTCAGCTGTGGTAATACAATCCTGCCCCTTGAGGAAATTTCTGAGCCTGGTACGGCCCTGGGAGATAGCGCCAAGCATTATTCCTCGATGGGATATGGATTTGTCGCCAGGCACCCTAACTTCTCCTGTGAGCCCTTGTGCAGGATTTATAGCTACTTTCACATTAAAACCTCCAGTTTACTTATCTTATATATGCCTTAAGGCCGATTTCGGTGAGCAGGTTCTTTGCCTTTTTAAGTGACTGTGCATCATTTAGTGACAAGAGAAGGCAGCCTGGTTGGTCTTCCCTGCTGTTTATTATCCTGATATTTTTTATATTGACTTGGTTATCCCCCAATATGGTTGTTACAAGGCTAATCATTCCTGGCCTGTCCTCAACATCAACATAGAGCTCGTGGAAGGGGAGCAGGTAAAGGTTTTCCCGAGTAGGGATATGATCACGACTAAGCTTTGCCCTATGGAAAAAGTCCTCTAATGCCAAGGGCTTGTCCTGCTTTAACCTATCCTTAAAAGATGAAAGCTCACCTATAAGCTTGTTTACAAGCGGAAGTAGGTGGTCCTTGTTGATCTGGGATATATGGGCCCACATCTTGGGGTTGGAAGAGGCTATCCGTGTAATGTCTTTAAAGCCACCTGCCGCCAGGCGGGATGTCAGGCTATTGGGGTCATCAAGACCATATATGGTGTTGACAAGTGCAGCAGCAGCAACGTGGGGGAGGTGGCTTACCGCCCCGACCTTTTCGTCATGCTCCTCCGGTGATATCACAAGGGGGAGGGCGCCAGTGGATGCAAGTAGCTGGGATAGGGTGTCCAGCTCATCTGTAGAGACATTATCCTGGGGAGTCATAATAT
>DASRNC010000255.1:0-2189 GCA_035647595.1 Bacillota bacterium
CATAAGTGTATGCTCTATATGCTGACAAAGGATAAAAGTAAATAAATTTGTGTTTTTATAAAACTATTTTCATGTATCGTCTATCTAATATATAAAGGGGGCTACAGGGAATGGATATTTTGCAGGTTCAAAAAGCAAAAAAAGGTGACAAGGAGAGCTTTACACAGCTGGTACTTGCGCTTAAGGATCAAACATATCGTATTGCCTACTGCTATCTACAAAATGAAGAGGATAGCATGGACGCCATATGTGATGCCATGGAGAAGGCACTTAAGAATATACGGAAATTAAAGGATGACAAGCTGTTTAGCACCTGGTTTATAAGGATTGTTATAAACGAATCAAAGCTCCAGCTAAATAAAAGAAAGCGTGCTGTTGCAGTGGCGGATAGGCTATATGAAAAGCATACCCATACAGAAAATGCTAGTTTGGAAGAACATATGGACCTGCAGGCGATTTTAAAGCAGCTAGACAGGACTGAAAGGCTAATTATATACCTAAAGTATTATTCGGGTTACACATTAGAAGAGATAGCGGACATAGTGGATATGCCTATAGGGACAGTAAAAACTAAGCTATATGGCAACCTAAAGGTTATCAGAGCAAAGCTAAATTATAGGGAGGTGTAGGTATGGATAAGGACCTAAAGGATCTGGATAGGGAGATAAATGAACTAGAAGCCTTTTTACTTGAGGTAGAAAAGAAAGAGCTTGCTGTACCTAAAGACTTAGAGTCTAGAATCATAGACCGAGGGAAAAAGCTAAAGGGCCCTCTACCACCATTTGTCAAGGTGTTGGCTGGCATGGCTGCAGCGCTTTTAATCTTCTTTTCAATAGCACTGACAATACCTCAGTTTGCAGCATATGCGTCTAACATACCAGGCATAGGGACCATACTAGATTGGATACGTGGTGACAGTGGTATAGAATATGCTAGGGGCCATGGTTATAATCTTATAAATGGTGTAGTCGTGCAAAGAGATGGTTGCACTATATATATAGATAATATTTTTATGGATGAAAATCGACTAAGCCTAACCGTCGCCATTGATGGCCCCCTGATAAAGGGCATAAGGGATAGGACTGGAGATGGAGAAGCTTATATACAAGTAGGTTCTGAGCTAGGGAATGATTTAGGTTATTCAGACAATTGGTACAAGCAACACCCTACCGATGAGCAAGACAAGTCAGATTCGCTGGCCTTTATTAGATGGGAACGCAACTTTCAAGATGACTCTGTAAAAAAATTCTTAGACAAGGACCCTCAATATATAGACCTACAAATCTCAATATTAAATAATGATGAATTTGACGAGACCATTAAGATACCATTTTCAAAGGTTAATATATTGATGTCCAAGGTCTACGACTTAAATATGCAAAGGCAGTTTAAATTGAACGGACCTATAGATGATTTCACAATAGACCTGAAAAGCCTCACAGTTAGCCCTTCAAGGCTACAGCTTGATACAAACATTATCATGCCAAAAGGATTTAGCTTCAGTGGCTTTGAGGGGGGCCGACTGGTTGGTGAAGAGGGGAAGGTTTATGCAGCAGAGGGCCTAGTAAGTGCCGGAACCACCTTTTACTTTGTGCCGTCAGTCTACTTTGATCTACCCAGTAGACTTACCTTCCAATACGATGGAATAAGGGTGGCAAAGGAGGATAGTAACTTTATACTCAGAATGGATGAACCCCTACCTAAGACAGTAGAGTATATGGGTGTTGATATAAAGATTAGGAGTGTGGAATATATAGATGACGAGCTGAGGATTGTAGCTGAATTTCCTGACTCAGAGACATTATCGATTCAAAATATCAATACTGAGGGCTCATCTAGTGTGGGGTGGTCCCAACTACCTAACCATGACAATACCTTGGCAATCCAACAATACTCTATAGAGGTAGAGCAAAGGGATGAGTATGAAATATACTTTTTCGCTGCAGGCTATTTGATTGATGAGCCTGGGGAGATTTTGATACCATTAGAATGACAGCATTACACATATAGTAATTCACACCCCGATATGTGTTTAACTTTCTCATGTCGGGGTTATTATTTATATATAAAGCTATTGGGCACAAAAAGTTCATATTGTGTTCATATTTATGCTGTATAATAGGATTAGGAACAGAATTAATTTTAGAAAGGAGTATGATTCTATGGATTTTTTAGCTTCCGTATTACGG
>DASRNC010000256.1:0-2171 GCA_035647595.1 Bacillota bacterium
GGTACTGTATATAAAGGGTCTCATAATACATTGAGTTAGTTTTAATAATAGTATAAGTGGCCAGCCATTTATCACCACGACCAGCGTAGAAATCAGTTGTCATCTTCTTGTTGTGGGAGCATCTAGTGATGTTTGTAATTAGAAGAGCACATAAAATAAAAGATAAAACAATAATTATTAATAGCCTGTTGCCATATGACCGCATAATATAACCGTCCCCTATACTACATTTACATGACTAATGGATAGGTCCTTTTATAGGCTGATATTTATTTTATATCTACCTATAGATATAGTATAGAAAATTGCGGTGATCTATAACTTTAATTGAGAAATCGCCTATTAGTGTTTTTCTCTCTGGTGTGCTTAATAGTAGACTAGAACCCGATCAGGGCAGAGGCGATCATGAAATATGCTATTAATGATAGGGTATCAACTATAGTTGTAATCATTGGACTGGCCATTATTGCAGGGTCCATCTTTAAGGCCCGCGCTACTATAGGCAAGGCGCCTCCAATTACCTTTGCCATTATTACAGTTAAAACCAGTGTAATAGAAATACTTAAGGCTATTGCCAAGTGCACTGAGTCAAGATAATAGAGTCGCACGAAATTTAAAAGCCCCAATACAAATCCAACTACTAGGCTGATTCTAAACTCCTTCCAAAGGATTAGGCCTAAATCATTTCGCTTTAGCTCACCTAAGGCAAGGCTCCTTATAATAATTGTCGCAGACTGTGAACCAGCGTTTCCTCCCGTATCCATTAGCATTGGTATAAAGGCGGCTAAAACCATAACAGTCTCTAGTATGTTTTCATACCTTTTTATAACCATGCCAGTTAAGGTAGCGGAGATCATCAAGAAAAGCAGCCAGGCAAACCTATTCTTTGATAGGGTAAAAACACTGGTGCTCAGATAATCCTGCTCAGAGGGCTGTATACCTGCCATCAACTGAAAGTCCTCAGTAGACTCCTGCTCTATAATGTCTACTATGTCATCTACTGTGATAATACCAACCAACCTATTCTCCTTATCAACAACAGGCATGGCAATAAAATCATATTTTTTGAATAGATGGGCGACTTCCTCCTGGTCAGCATGGGTGCTAATTGAAATAATATTGGTATCCATTATGTCTTTTACAGGAACTGATTCATCGTTTATGACCAGTTTACGCAATGATACTATACCTTCAAGCTTGCGAGATTCGTCCATGACATAGCTTATATTTACAGTTTCCTTGTTGACGCCTGTCTCCCTTATATAATCAAGGGCTTGACTCACAGTCATTTCGTTCTTTAAATCAACATATTCAATTGTCATAATGCTACCAGCAGAATCCTCGGGGTACTTAAGCAATTGGTTGATTACTTGTCTCATATCCGGGTCTGTGTTATTTAATACCCTCTTGACAACATTAGAGGGCATCTCCTCTATTAATTCAACTGTGTCATCAATAAAAAGCTCATCTATGATGTTGCCAATTTCCTTATCTGTTATCCGCTCTATGATATGCCGCTGTTGTATCGATGTAATATGTGAAAACACCTCTGCGGCTAATTCCTTGGGCAATAACCTAAAAGCCATCAGCAAGTCTGCTGACTTTAGCTCTTCCAAGGCCTCTGCTATGTCCACGGCATTCATTGTTTGAAATACAGCCTTCAGGTCACCTATATGTCTTTGTTCAATTAAGTCTCTAATTACCTTATACATTTATATATCCACCCTCCCGAGTAGTGGCACAAATAAAAAAGCCTTTAACAAGTTAAAGACTTTTTATCATAGCAAAAAACATCTAATCAATATCATCCTTCACTTGTTGAGCTTTAACTCTGTAAAGCGTAGGTCCGCAAGAACCAGCCACATTAAGCTATACCTTAATCCGATAAAGCCTGTTGACCCATTGGCATCTCTCGATGTTTCCGGGTAGTGGCGTCTGTCAATATAGTAGCCTCGCCTAACAAGGATTATTCAGTTATTACCTTTATTATATGCAAAACTGGCCACATATGCAAGTTTGGTCTATCCCCCGATAGTGTCAAGATACTATGGGTTTTAAGAATAAAGTATCTTCCAGTTCATCATCTGCTTTAGGCATCCCTTATTGATTTAAGGTACTGAGAAGCCCAAGTCTTTTTACCGATGCTTAAAATAGTAATGTTACCTATGGTT
>DASRNC010000257.1:0-5676 GCA_035647595.1 Bacillota bacterium
ACATGAATAATTCCTATTAGGAGTTCTTATTGATGTAATCTACAACATCACCAACTATATTAATTTTCTCAGCTTCCTCATCCGGTATCTCCATATCATACTCCTCCTCAAGAGCCATGATAAGTTCCACTATATCTAATGAGTCAGCACCTAGGTCGTCTATAAAGGAAGATTCCATAGAAACTGTGTCAGCCTCTACGCCAAGCTGCTCTACAATAATATCTTTAATCTTATTAAACATTCCTTTCACCTCCCTTCATATACTTACTTTTATTGATATTAATATGTATTGCTATCTTTAGATATTATTACATAACCATTCCACCGTCAATATTAATAACTTGACCTGTGATGTATTGGTTTTCATCTGATGCAAGGAAAGCAACAAGACGGGCTACATCCCCAGGCTTGCCATAGCGTCCCAGGGGTATTTGTGATAAGATACCCTCCCTTATTTTTTCATTAAGCTGGCTTGTCATATCAGTATCTATAAAGCCTGGGGCGATTATATTCACAAGGATTCCCCTTGGAGCTAGCTCCTTGGCGATTGATTTTGAAAACCCTATTATACCTGCCTTTGAAGCAGCGTAATTGGCTTGACCTGCATTGCCAACCATACCTATAACTGATGAAATATTTATAATCCTTCCATGTCTTTTTTTCATCATGTATTTTGCTGCAGCCTTGCTTGTAAGATATGCCCCTTTTAAGTTTATATCCAATACCCTGTCCCAGTCCTCTTCTTTCATCCTTATAAGTAGGTTATCCTTTGTTATGCCAGCATTGTTGACAAGTATATCTATACCACCGAGTTTGTCTAAAATTGTTTTAAACATATTATCTACGTCTTCACTCTTGGATACATCAGCCTTAACTGCTATTGCCTGCACACCAAGGTCCCTGAGTTCATTTGCTGTTTTCTCTGCCAAGTCCGCATTTCTAGTATAGTTTATGGCTATATGGGTACCTTGTTTGGCTAGGTGGATAGCACAAGCTTTCCCTATCCCTCTTGATGCTCCTGTTATTATTGCCTTTTTGCCTTTTAAACTCATTGTCTTCCCTCCAACTTATGCAAAGTAGACTCAAGTGTCTTTATGTCTTCTACATTGAATACTTTTGCAGTCCTATCAATTTTTCTCATAAATCCACTCAGGGCTCTGCCTGGACCCATTTCAATAAATGTGTCTACACCAGTAGAAAGGATGTACCTGATCGAATCCTCCCACTTAACTGGATTGCTGACCTGTTTTATCAACAAGTCCTTGACTTCACTAGTGGTCTTTGTAGGTTTGGCGGTTACATTTGCAACCACTGGAATCCTGCCACTAGCAAGTTCGATTTTGTCCAGCTCCTTTATTAACCTTTCGCCGGCAGGCCTTAGTAATGACGAATGAAAGGGACCACTAACCTGCAGGGGTATAGCTCTTTTTGCACCTGCAAGCTTTGTTAGCTTGCAGGCCTTGTTGACTGACCCTATGTCACCGGATATTACCAGTTGTCCCGGACAATTATAGTTTGCTATCTGGACTAGGCCATCTTGTCCGGCATCTGACAAACATGCCTTAAGCTTTTGCTCATCAAGCCCTATTATTGCCGCCATACCACCCTTGCCAGCTGGTACTGCTTCTTGCATGATTTGACCTCGTTTGCGGACAAGTGGAAGGGAGCTTTCAAAATGGATTACCCCCGAGAATGTTAAGGCCCCATATTCGCCCAAGCTTAAGCCGGCTGAAATAGAGGGAGAGACACCCAGTGATTCTAGTAGTCTTGCTATAGCAGTTGAGAGTGTTAGTATTCCCGGCTGCGTGTTTTCAGTCTTCATCAGGTCTCTTTCCGACCCATTGAATATCAGTTCACTTAAAGCTTCTCCTAAAATTTCATCTGCCTGGTCAAATGTTTTTTTCACTATCCCATAACTATTATATAATTCCTTGCCCATACCTATATATTGGGCACCCTGCCCAGGAAAAAGAAAAGCAATTGTCATAGTTTTCACCTACTTAGCCCATTTCATAACTATTGAAGCCCATGTAAGTCCACCGCCAAAACCTACTAAGCATATATTATTCCCTTTCTTTATATTGCCCGCCCTTACAGCTTCATCAAGTGCAACTGGTATGGAGGCGGCTGACATATTGCCATACTTGTCAAGGTTGACCCATAGCTTTTCTCTCTCTATACCTAGACGTTTGGCAGAAGCCTCTATAATACGAATATTTGCTTGATGTGGCACAAGAAAATCAATATCCTTTGTCTCAAGCCCTGCTAGCTGGGCAGCTTTTTTGGCTGCTGAGGCCATTATTCTCACTGCAAATTTGAAGACCTCGTTACCCTCCATGTAGAGATAGTGAAGGTTCTTTTCTATAGTTTCTAGGGATGCTGGCTGTCTTGAGCCGCCAGCCTTTAAATTAAGAAGTTCTTTTCCCCTGCCGTCTGCACCAAGATGGGTGGACAATATCCCAAAATTATTCTCTACTCTGCTGACTACTGCCGCTCCTGCTCCATCTCCAAAAAGGACACAGGTATTACGGTCCTTCCAATTTACAAATCTAGACAAGCATTCAGTCCCTACTACTAGTATGTTTTTATACATACCTGTCGCAATAAACTGTTTGGCGATTGTTAGGGAGTATATAAAGCCTGAACAGGCAGCCTCAACATCGAATGCCGCAGCATTTATTGCCTTAATATTGTTTTGTATAAGGCAGGCTGTGGATGGGAAATTCATGTCTGGAGTAACTGTTGCAACGATTATAAGGTCTAGGTCATCTGCCTTAATTCCTGCATCCTCTAAAGCTCGTATTGATGCCTTTGAACCCAGGTCGGAGGAGGCCATCGTTTTATCTGCAATTCTTCTCTCCCTTATACCTGTTCTGGACCTAATCCACTCATCATCTGTATCTACGATCTTTTCTAGATCCTTATTTGTTATAATGTTTTCTGGTAAGTATGAACCAGTTCCTATAATACCTGCTGAAAAAAGCTCCAACATCATTCCTCCCTTAACAGTGAAATAGAATCCTTTATGCTTTTAAGCACCTCATTATCTGTAAATATCTTGCCTTGTCTGATAGCATTCTTTATTGCATTTGCATTTGAACTACCATGGGCTTTGATAATCCCGCCATTAATACCCAAGAGTGGTGCTCCTCCTGTTTCAGAGTAGTCTAATTTATTTTTAAAGCCTTTCAATCCCGGCTTTATAAGCAAGGCCCCAATTTTTCTTATTGGAGTTTTAACCATTTCCTCCCTGAGCATTCCAAATAAATTGGAGGCTAGGCCCTCTGTGTATTTTAAAACTATATTGCCTGTAAAACCATCACAGACAACAACATCAACAAGGCCAGATGGTATATCTCTTGCTTCGATATTACCAATAAAATTTATGCTTTTGATTTGCTTTAATAGCTTGTATGCGGTCTTATAAACTTCGTTACCCTTGCTTTCTTCTACACCGACGTTTATAAGGCCCACCGAAGGGTTCTCAATTCCTAAAACACTTTCCATATAAATTGAGCCCATTACTGCAAATTGCTCCAGGTTGATGGGTTTAACCTCAGTATTTGCTCCAGCATCTATGAGCAGGTTGTTGCCTTTTCTGTTGGGAAGTACCGGCGCCAATGCAGGCCTGTCTATACCCTTAATCCGGCCCACCTTAAGAAGGCCGCCCGCCATAAGGGCTCCAGTACTACCCGCTGATATAAATACTCTAGAAGGATCCTCCCGTAGCAACTCGAAACCCTTTACCATAGAGCTATCCTTTTTGTTTTTTATGGCCCTAACGGGACTGTCTTCCATGGTTATCACTTGGCTGGTATGTATAATGTTAAAGCGATTAATTGGGGCACCTAAGTTTTTTAACTCCTTCCTTAGGAGTTTATCATCTCCAATAAGGCTTATGTCTATGTCATACTCTAAGGCTGCCTCTACGCTACCCTTAACAATCTCGTATGGTGCATGGTCTCCCCCCATGCCATCTACTATTACCTTCAAGTTAAGCCCTCCCGTTTTCGTCTACTGATACTAGTATAAACTTGCCCCTAAAGGCCTCTTCTTGTTTTACCCTAATGAAAACCCATACAAAATATTTATTTCCTCTTACCCGGTGCACATGAGCCTTTGCTACAAGCTTGTCACCCGCGTAAATCGGTTTCTTGTATTTTATGTTGGCGACACCTGTAAGGGCTACCTTGGCATCAATAACAGCAATAGCAAGTGACTCTGCTTGGGCAAAAATATAGTGTCCTCTTACTATCTGGGTTTTTTCAAAAACCATGTCATTGGTAGTCTCTAAGATTGATAAGCCATTTTCCCCAAGCTCTATATCTACAATTTCACCGATTATCTCCTTGGCTTCTATCGTTTTGATCTTGCTATAGTTGTCTGAGGCAACACTTCGGATCCGTTCCCGAAGCTCTGGTATACCTAGCTCTAGCCTGTCTAAACGAACAGTCTGGATACTCACATTGAAGTCATCGCTTAGTTCCTCATCAGTGATAAAGGGATCTTTCTTCAACTTTTCTATGAGCTGTCTCTGTCTCTCCCGTTTGGGGAGTGTGGTCTTCGACATGCTTTTCACTCCATTACTTTGTATTTACATCTAATACTAGTACCTAGTATTAAGGTATAGTATATATAAAAATTTAACTTAATGCAATATTTATTTTCAAGATAAAAAAAACTACCCTTGAACGGGTAGCCTTTTTTACTCATTTGTTTTTATAACCTGCTTTTTATTGTAGTAACCGCAGTGTTTGCATATACGATGAGAGAGTTTAGTCTCGCCACACTGGGGACATTCTGCAACTCCTGGAGCTCTCATCTTCCAATTTGCTCGCCTCTTGTCTCTTCTAGCTTTTGAAGTTTTTTGTTTTGGTACTGCCATCTTTACACCTCCTTGTTTTGGGTGGAAAAGTAATCCTTTAATGCCTTTAAGCGATCATCTATCTCAGGCTCCGAATCTTCATCCCTATCATTAGAGCAATCACATGTACGAGTATTTCTGTTCATTCCGCATTGGGAGCAGAGCCCCATACATTCCTCACTGCATTGTCTTGTGGACGGCAGTTCTAGTATAATATACTCCATTATGATATCTGATAGAGATATCACATGCCCCTTATAGGTGAAATATTCTGGATCATCCTGATCAGAGTCCTTTTTCAGCTTTGCTTCAAAGTCAAAATTGAAATCATGCTCATAGCCTTCCATGCATAACCTGCACATAAGAATAAGAGTTCCTTTCAAAGATGCTTTTAAGCTTAGGACTTCATCGATATTAGTGATCCTACCTTCTATAAATAAGGGCCCTTTAAAACTGGTGCTTTCATTCTGCCAGACAAAGTCCTCAAGAAAAAGTTCCCCATCAAAGTCTTGGCTGGAACCTATCTGCTTTTGAATTTCAGTCACGTTTATCTTCAAGGTATTCACCTCGCAAAAGGAGGCTGCTTAAATATCACTATTATTGCCTCCAAGTTATAATTATATAGAATGCTTGGCTTGTATGTCAAGCATCCCTTAATCTGATTATTAAACCAATGTAACAGTCTCTCTGGCTATCATCAATTCTTCATCTGTAGGGATCACTAGTACCTTTACAGGAGATTCATCTGTTGACACCATTCCTTCCTTAGTAGTCTGTATAAGGCCAGAATTGTTTTTTTCCTTATCCATGAC
>DASRNC010000258.1:0-4013 GCA_035647595.1 Bacillota bacterium
CATTATTTACTACAAAATTACCCTCGCTAAAATCTATCTCGGTTACATTATACTTAGGACTTTCCTTAGCATGTCCACAATTGTCACACTTATAGGATCCAATGTGATTGTAGTGATAATAATCATACTCCAATTCTGCCTTGCAATTGGGGCAGTAAGCTCCATCGTTATACATTCCTGAGTTTTCTTCTGTGCTTAGACTGTTTTTATCAATGCCAAAATAGGTGATATTTTCTCTGCTCATTCCCATCATGGAGGACAAAGGATCATCTGCATTAAGAATAAAGTGCATGTTGTCGTTTAGTCCCTGAGCAATAATTGAATAAACTAGCTCGGGATGACCATTTCTGGTGAGCTGGTCCCTGTAAATGTTAGTTATAACATAAAACTTTGGAGTGACATATTTAAGAATATGCCTGGAATATCTTTCGTCAACTTCAATGACTAGAACATCTCTTTTGACTTGACCTAAGAGATTTGAGATTCTAAGCAGCAAAGTTGCGACACCTTCTATTTGGTTTGATCCCTCAAAATTATATCCTACCTTGTAGCCGTTTTGCTCTAGGATATCACTGATCATACCCGCCGTGCTTGTCTTACCATTGCTACCAGTAACAAAAACAATACACTCTGGAAGCTTTAAGCTGGATAGGATACATGGATATAACTCAAGAGCAAACTTTCCAGGCAAGCTACTGCCCTTTCCTACTATAAAGCCTATTAGGCATAAAACCTTTGTTATTATGATTACAAACATTTTTTTCATTAGGTCACCTAATCTAAAGATAGTTTTCTATAGAATCTTTTCTTTCCACCCTATGGTTAAGTCAAGTCCAAAATAGCGTGTAAGTTTCTTCTCTTATCATCATATAGTGAGAAGTCAGCAGCTTCTATGACCTAGTCTACCAAGATAATGTATTCAGCTGCCAGCCCAGAGGTCGGTCTAAAGGGGGCCCATTCTTCAGTCCTAAACCTCCTTGGTCTATAATGTGTCGACCTTTTATTAGTCTATGCCTCATAGACCAGTTTGTCAATACCAATCTGTATCAAATGTGCAAGAAACTTTGCCTATGCGTTTTTCGAGCAGGAATTATGCAGTTTATCTCCCACCTACGCTCTCACTATCATGAGCAATGTTGCCTAAGAAGAAGGAGACTTCTTGCTAGCCTTTTTAAATAATGGCATTAAAAAGACCCGACGTGCGGGTCTTTTTGATAGCTTGTTAAAAACATTTCTTGCTGTCCTTCCATTCATAAAGCTTATTCATTATTTCACCGAAGCGTTGGAAGTGCACTACCTCTCTTTCCCTTAGCCACCTGAGGGGGTCAATAACATCCGGATCATCTGCTAGGTCAATTAGATATTCATAGGTGGCCCTTGCCTTTTGTTCAGCAGCCATATTTTCATAGATATCAGCTATTGGGTCTCCCTTGGACTGAATATAGGCTGCCGTCCATGGTACACCTGTACCAGTACCAGGCCAGGTAGCCCTTCCGTGGTCTGTATAATATACAGAAGTGGCCCCATCGGCTGCAATTTTTTCTATAGGTTCATCCTTCATCAGCTGGTGGACCATGGCTTGAATCATCTCAAAGTGGGCCAGTTCTTCAGTACCTATATCATTAAGCATAGCCTTTGCCTCAGGTATAGGCATGGATGGCCTTTGCGATAAATATCTTAAAGAGGCTGCTAGCTCACCATCTGGACCACCGAATTGGTTTAAAATCGCAGCACCAAGCTTGTAATTGGGTTTTTTAATATTGACCGGATATTGCAGTTTCTTTTCATATAGCCACATTTAATAACACCCCCTATTGCTATCTGCTTCCCATGGCCAGGGTTCATTTATCCACTGCCAAGGACAGCGACTGTAGCCAAAGCCAAAGTTTACCAATGGCCCAAATCGTCTTTCATATTCATTTTTTAGTGCCTTAAGCTGCCTCACACCGTTATTAAAGTCACGTAGTGCTTGCTGATTATCCGGGTGGCTATTTAAAAAAAGGTTAAGCTCCAGCGTGGTAAATTCAATGGCTCTTATCTGGTTTAGTAATCTTTCCCTAGAACCTTGCATCACTAGCACCTACCCCCTTTACCCCTTTTTTTATAAGGGCGTACCAATTCTGGAAATAAGCTTCCATGCTTCAAGGCTTTTTCTGGAGAATATATTTTTCCATACTTTTGCATCGGTACATAGGCCCTAGCTAACACCATATCTGGCTCAGGATATGGAGGGGGACATTTATCCCTTGACTTATCAGGGTTAATTGGCTTGTAGCCAGCCATATCATCTTGATAACTGTAATACATAAAGTGAAGACACCCCTTCCCTTCTTACTTGTTTTATACTTACATTCTATTCAAGATAGTGATAGAAGTGACTAGTAGCCCCTATAAAGAAGTCTATAGCTGGCAGAATGAGAAAATAAAAAAGGCCTGTAAAACTTGGCCTGTTAATATCTTGTCTTATTATTTTATTGGCTAGTCCTTAGTCCACCTAAAGCCATTCACTAGTGGGCTATCATTTGCAAGACGGGCTGGGTTACTGGTGACCCTCAGTACTGGCGGCATTTGCCTGCGCTTGTACTCTGCCCTGTCGATCATGTTGAGTATATCTACAACCATATGGCGGTCATAGCCTCTTTTAACCATATCGTCAACTGATAGGTTTTCTTCTAGGTACATATCTATGATAGGGTCTAGGATTTCATAGGGCGGTAGACTATCCGCATCTACTTGGTCAGGACTAAGCTCTGCCGATGGGGGCTTTGTCATCGTACTCTCCGGGATTATTACCCTATCCCTATTTATATAGTTACATAGGCTATATACCATTGTCTTTGGTATATCAGCTATAAGGGCTAGTCCTCCACACATATCTCCATACATAGTGGTGTAGCCCACTGCTGCCTCTGACTTATTGCTTGGGCAAACCAGCATATGGCCCTCACGGTTGCTAACATACATCAATAGGTCGCCCCTTATTCTAGCCTGGATATTCTCCTCGGTTAAGTCACCCATTGTCCTATCACTGCCGTTCATTAGCTCTATATACTTAGTAAATATATCATTGATGGCTAGTAGCCTAAAACCAATCCCTAGGTTTTGTGCCAAGTCTCTGGCATCATTTATACTGTGGTCGGGCGAATACCTTGAGGGCATATTGATTCCTAAGACATTTTCCTTGCCAAGGGCGTCTGCTACTATACAGGCCACTAGTGCTGAATCAATTCCTCCACTTAGGCCTAATAATACTTTTTTCATGCCACTTTTTTGCATATAATCCCTTAGGCCAAGGACTAGAGCCATGTAGGCCCAGGATATGTCCTCTTTGGGACTAGCTATAGCTGGCCTGTCATGGTTTAGCCTATAGACTATTAGGTCTTCATCAAAGGCCTTACCTGTTCTTATCAGGTCTCCATCTTTATTAAAGACAAGAGAGCTACCATTGTAGATAAGCTCACCATTACCACCGACCTGGTTTACATAAATTGTTGGCTTTGAAATAGATTTTGCTATATTAGAGCCTTTGTCTACAAGGCCGCTTTGCCTTCCGTGTTGGTAGGGTATTCCGCTTATATTTATCAAGATGTCCGGTTCTTCCCCAAGCTTTATGCCCTTAACATTAGCTTCATTTGAATTGCCAGAATAATCAGCCATAAGCTTGTCATTTAGCATTATTCCAAGCCTTACTCCCTTATAAATCATAGGCTCAAAAGCTAATTGTTCCTGCAAACAAGTCTCCCCTTTATATATAGAGGCAGCGACCTGTCCATCCTCAAGTAAAACAATAGCATTTGCTGGCATATCTAAGTTAGGTCCCATTAAGGGTGTGCCCAGCAATACACCTATACCCTCTACATGCTTTGAAATACAAGCTAGTGCCTCCCCACAGGCTTTTACAAAGTCTGGACGCTTAAGTAGGGAGCCTGGAGGGTTACCCGTAAGAGCAAGGTCCGGAAATATGACAAGCTTGCAGCCCTCTTCCTTGGACTTTTTAATATACTCTATTATAG
>DASRNC010000259.1:0-9678 GCA_035647595.1 Bacillota bacterium
ATTTAACCCTGTAAATATAATATACGAGGAGAATTGTTATGATTAAAGAAGCTATTATGAAAATTGTTGACAAGCAAGACCTCAGCTACCAAGAAGCATACAGTGTCATGAATGAAATTATGAGCGGTGAAACAACACAAGTCCAAAACACTGCCTTTTTAGCCGCCCTATCCACTAAGAGCACAAAGGCTGAAACAATAAATGAAATCACCGGGTGTGCTAATGCTGTGAGGGACCATGCCACAAAGATTGACCACGATATGGACCTATTTGATATTGTCGGCACTGGTGGAGATGGGTCACAAAGCTTTAATATTTCAACTACCTCTGCCCTGGTCGTAGCTGCTGGAGGGGTCAAGGTGGCCAAGCACGGGAACCGGGCAGCATCCTCAAAGTGTGGCACTGCCGACTGTATGGAGGCCCTGGGGGTCAACCTCGACCAATCACCTGACAAGTGTGTTGAGCTTCTAAAGTCAATAGGCATATGCTTTATATTTGCCCAGAAATATCATACCTCCATGAAGCATGTAGGGGCCATACGTCAAGAGCTGGGCATCCGTACTGTCTTTAATATCCTGGGTCCCTTGGCCAATCCTGTTTCACCTTCGATGCAGCTACTGGGTGTATATGATGAATCCCTGGTAGACCCCCTAGCTAAAGTCCTCATAAGCCTTGGCGTAAAGCGGGGCCTGGTAGTCCATGGCCAGGATATACTAGATGAAATTTCCATGAGCGCACCAACATCGGTGTGCGAAGTAAAGGATGGAGGGCTTGACCACTATGAGCTTTGCCCAGAGGATTTTGGTCTTAGCCGGTGCAAGAAGACCGACCTTGCCGGGGGTAGCCCTAAAGAGAATGCTGCCATTACCCGGTCCATCCTGTCTGGGAAAAGGGGGCCTAAGAGGGATGCGGTTCTTATAAACGCCGGTGCAGGCCTCTATATATCAGGCAAGGCCCAAAGCATAAGTAAAGACCTTCATTTAGCCGCTGACTTGATTGACTCAGGCAAGGCTATGAAAAAATTGGACCAGTTTGTTGCTGCATCCAGGTGAGGTGAAAGGGATGAAAACCATATTACAGACAATAGCTGACTATAGCAAAAATAGGGTAAAAAATGATAAGGCCCATTTGCCACTTGGCCTAATAAAGGACCTGAGCCATGCACAAGGACCTGCAGATGGCCTGGCCTTTGAGCGGGCTCTTAAAAAACCTGGAATGAGCTTTATCTGTGAGATCAAAAAAGCATCTCCATCCAAGGGCATTATCTCGGAGACCTTCCCCTACCTTGAGATTGCCCAGGAATATGAAGGAGCGGGTGCAGACTCTATATCATGTTTGACAGAACCCAAATGGTTCCTGGGGTCGGATGAGGTCTTTAAGGAAATACGGGCTATGGTTTCGACGCCCATGCTCCGCAAGGATTTTGTAGTGGATGACTACCAGCTCTACCAGGCAAAGCTCTTGGGGGCAAATGCAGTCCTCCTTATCTGTGCAATCCTGGACACTGGTAAAATTGCAGAGTATTTAGAGATTTGCACTGACCTTGGCCTAGCGGCCCTCGTGGAGGCACACAATGCAGGGGAAATTAAAAGTGCCCTTGCTGCAGGGGCCCAGATAATCGGGGTAAACAACCGCAACCTAAAGGATTTTTCTATAGACACCAGCAACTCCTCTAGACTTCGCAGGCTGGTGCCTGATGATATAGTCTTTGTTGCCGAAAGTGGGATAAAAACACCGGAGGATATAGGCCTGCTAAAAGAAGAAGGGGTAGACGCCGTCCTAATCGGAGAGACCCTTATGCGGGCTAGGGACAAAAAGAAAATCCTGTCTGCTTTGAGGGGGCAATTATGAAAGAGGTCAAGGTATGCGGGCTGACTAGGCCAGCCGATATTGAAGGGGTGAATATAGCAAGGCCTGACTATTGTGGTTTTATCATAAATTACCCCAAGAGCCCACGAAGTCTATCTGCGAGAGATGTGGTGTCCCTGCTAGGCAAACTAAATCCCGCCATTGTTCCAGTGGGCGTCTTTGTAGACCAGCCCCTAGAAGTGGTTGCCAGTGTGCTAAATAGTAGCGGCATATCCGTCGCCCAGCTGCACGGCCAAGAGGATGAGGCCTATATAAGAAGGCTAAGGCTCCTAACAGACAAGCCTATTTGGAAGGCCTTTGAAATCCAAGGCCAAGCAGATATAATAAGGGCAGCAAAAAGTACAGCCGACTTTCTTTTGCTTGATGCTGGCAAGGGCGGGGGGATAGCATTTGACTGGGGCCTCATAGATGGTTTCCAAAGACCCTTTGGCCTTGCAGGGGGGTTGAACCTGGAAAATCTGCCCAAAGCTCTTAGGACAAGGGCCTCCATCCTGGATATCTCCTCTGGCGTCGAGACTGGTGGAGTCAAGGATCCAGAGAAGATAAGAAGCTTTATTAAAACCGCGACAAGCTCAGGTGAGAAAACAAGCCTTTAAAAAAGAAATGGAGATGAATATTTTATGGACATGACCACAGGGCGTTTTGGCTCCTACGGCGGCCAATACATCCCTGAAACACTAATGAATGCAGTTCTTGGCCTAGAAAAGGCCTATAATCACTTTAGGAAGGATCAAGAATTTCAAGATGAGCTTAAGGACCTTTTAAATGAATATGCTGGTAGGCCAAGCCCCCTCTATTTGGCCAGGCAGATGACCGAGGATTTAGGGGGAGCAAGGGTCTACCTAAAGCGTGAAGACTTAAACCACACAGGGTCCCATAAGATCAATAATGTGCTTGGCCAGGCACTCTTGGCCAAAAGGATGGGTAAAAAGCGCCTGATTGCCGAAACCGGCGCTGGTCAACATGGCGTCGCTACTGCGACAGCAGCTGCCCTAATGGGCATGGAATGCCTTGTATATATGGGCGAGGAGGATACAAGACGGCAGGCCCTTAATGTATATCGGATGAGGCTCTTAGGCGCTGAGGTCATACCGGTTACCAGTGGGACTGCCACCCTAAAAGATGCAGTGTCAGAAACAATGCGGGAGTGGACAAGGCAAATCGACGATACCCACTATTGCCTAGGGTCTGTTATGGGCCCCCACCCCTTCCCCACTATTGTCCGGGACTTTCAAGCGGTCATTTCCAAGGAAATCAAAGACCAGCTTAAAGAAATGGAAGATCGCCTCCCAGACGCAGTAATTGCCTGTGTTGGCGGTGGTAGCAATGCCATAGGGGCTTTCTACCACTTTATAGAAGACCTACCTGTAAGGCTTATCGGCTGTGAGGCAGCAGGGCGGGGTCTTGGCGAGTTTGAAACAGCTGCCACAATCAACACTGGCCGGCATGGGATATTCCACGGCATGAAGTCCTACTTTTGCCAGGACCAATACGGGCAGATAGCTCCAGTTTACTCTATTTCAGCCGGGCTAGACTATCCTGGTATAGGACCGGAGCATGCCTGGCTACATGATAGGGGTAGGGCTGAATATGTTGCCATCACTGACGATGAAGCAGTCCAAGCCTTTGAATACCTAAGCAGGACTGAGGGTATCATTCCTGCTATCGAATCCGCCCATGCCCTAGCCCATGCAAGAAAAATTGTACCCCAGATGGACAGGGACCAAGTTATAGTTGTTAACATATCAGGTAGGGGCGATAAGGACTGTGCAGCGATTGCAAGATACAGGGGTGAAAATATCCATGAGTAATATAAAAGAAGCCTTTAAAAACAAAAAAGCCTTTATACCCTTTATCACCTGCGGAGATCCGGATTTGGAAACCACTGCAAGGCTTGTCCGTGCCATGGAGGAAAACGGAGCAGACCTTATTGAGCTGGGTATCCCCTTTTCCGACCCCACAGCCGAAGGCCCGACTATCCAGGGTGCCAGTATGCGGGCACTTGCTGGTGGGACCACAGTGGACAAGATCTTTGATATGGTGGTCCACCTTCGGAGGGAGGTCAAGGTCCCCCTGGTTTTTATGACCTATGCAAACCTTGTCTTCTCCTACGGGACAGAAAAGTTTGCAAAAACCGCAGCTAGGGTCGGCGTTGATGGGATCATCCTGCCCGATGTCCCCCTGGAGGAAAAGGAAGAATTTGCACCAAGCTTTCGAAAATATGGCTTGGATTTCATAAGTCTGATAGCCCCTAGCTCCCACGAGCGGATTGAGCAAATTGCCCGCCAGGCCGAGGGCTTTGTCTACTGCGTATCATCCCTTGGCGTCACTGGTACACGGGAAAAGATCACAGGGGATGTCAAGGCTATGGTGGACTTGGTTGCCAGGGCCAACCCCGACATCCCCTGTGCTATTGGCTTTGGCATTTCAACCCCAGACCAGACTGCACAAATGGGCCAATATAGTGATGGTGTTATTGTCGGCTCTGCCTTTATGAAACTAATTGAAGAGCATGGGACCTCCTCTGAACCATATGTGTCAGACCTTACAAAGAAGATGAAGGAAGGCCTCACTAAAGGACTGGGGCAAAAGGCCCTTTAATTCAGTCAGCTAGTCTAGTTAGCAATAGGTTGCTCCGCTTTATAAACTCTGTCATTTCAGCAGGCTCTAATGGCTTTAGACTTATCATAGCTAAATCGTATATATGCTTGCAGATAAGGTCTGAATCCTCTTTTTTATCCTCACTGCCCTCATATTCGAGGAGCCTTTTTACTAGGGGGTTACTTATATTCAGTACCAGTGTTTCTTCGGTTGGCATACCTCCAAAGCCCATGCCTCCGCCAAAACGCCGGCTCATCTCCTGCATCCGCCTTGACTGCTCAGATAAGAGCATAATAGCCGGTGTATCCTTGGTCTTTAGGGCCTCAACTGAAACCTTCAAGTCCTCCTGGCCAAGGGCTTCCTTAAATAGCTTTTCCAAGGCCTCCAAGGCTTCCTTGCTGTCCTCGTCCTTTGCGTCCTCATCCTTAATAAGGTCAGAAATATCAGAGTCCACCCGGTTAAACTTAACGCCGCTTTCCTTCATTTCCAGGAAATTAATAAAGGCACTATCTATATCTGTAGTAAAATGCAGGGCCTCAAGGCCATAGTCTTCAAACATCCTTATATACTGGGCCTGCTGTTTTTCATCTGTGATGTAAAAGACCTGGTCCTTGTGCTTGTCCTTGTTGCGGTCAAGATAATCCTTTAAGGCGGTATACTGGCCATCGGTGGCTTTAAATATCAATATATCCTTTACACGGTCGTAAAACTTGTCATCGCGCATACAACCGTACTTGATAAAGGGATTTATGTCATCCCAGTACCTATCAAAGGCCTCTCTTTCATTTTTAAACATACCCGTCAGCTTGTCTGCGACCTTTTTCGTGATGTGCTCAGATATCTTTTTCACCTGGCCATCGTTTTGTAAAAAGCTCCTAGAAACATTAAGGGGCAGGTCAGGACAATCAATTACTCCCTTTAATAGCAGTAGAAACTCAGGTATAACCTCTTTTATATTGTCTGCTACAAAGACCTGGTTATTGTATAGCTTTACCCTTCCCTCTAGGGTCTCGTACTCATTTGCAAGCTTGGGGAAATAAAGGATACCCTTTAACCTAAAGGGATAGTCCACATTTAGGTGGATCCAAAATAGGGGGTCCTGAAAGTCCATAAATACCCTCTTGTAAAAATCCTTGTATTCTTCATCAGTGCAATCTGAAGGGTTTTTCAGCCACAAGGGGTTTGTATCGTTAATAGGCCCTTCTTCGGGCTCTACAGGCTCTGATTCATCCTTGCCCTCATCAGTATCTTCCTTGTCAGCCTTCTTTTCTTCCTTCTTGGCCTTTTTTTTCTTTTCCTTCTCGGCCTTTTGCTTCTCAGCCTTTTCCTCCTCATCCTCTAGATAGATCTCTATGGGTAGGAATGCACAGTACTTTTCTAATATCTGTTTTAGCTCTAGCTCATTTAGAAATTCTTCGCTATCCTTGGCCATGTGGAGGGTTATAACGGTACCCCTTTCGGCCTTATCAGATGTATCCATCTCATACTCTATGCCACTGGTACTAGACCATTTAACGGCCTCAGCATCCTCTATATATGACCTAGTATCAATCTCAACCCTTTCAGCTACCATAAAGGCTGAGTAAAATCCCAGTCCGAAATGACCGATTATCTGGCTCGATTCATCCTTTTCCTGTTCATACTTTTTCAAAAACTCCTCGGCTCCTGAAAAGGCTACCTGGTTTATGTATTTCTTGACCTCATCGGCTGTCATCCCAATACCATTATCAACTATCGAGATGGTTTTCTTCTTTTTGTTTAAAATCACCCGGATTTCCAATTTATCATCCTCCAGCTGGGCTTCACCCATGGAAGATAGTCTTTTAAGCTTTGTAATGGCATCATTGGAATTGGATATTAGTTCACGAAGAAATATATCCTTGTCAGAATACAACCATTTTTTAATTATCGGGAAAATGTTTGTGGCATTTACCGAAATACTACCCTGTTCTTTTATCATCTTCTTGCCTCCTCTAAGTTTACCTTATCAAATTAATATTTTACAATATAGACACAGGTTGTCAAGCCTTCCTTTAATCAAACAAGGCCATAAGCTCTTGCTCACTCATGGCGGAAACAAAGGACTCGCCTGGCCTAATAACCGCTTCTGCCAAGTCCCGTTTTTTTCCCTTTAGCTCCTCTATTTTTTCCTCGATAGTCCCCTTGGCTATAAGGCGCATAACATGAACAGTATTTTTCTGCCCTATCCGGTGGGCCCGGTCCGATGCCTGGTCTTCAACAGCAGGATTCCACCAGGGGTCGTAGTGGATCACTGTATCTGCACCTGTTAGGTTTAACCCTGTCCCGCCAGCCTTTAGTGAAATCAGGAACACATCGCCTACACCTTCGTTAAACTCATTTACCAGCCTGCCCCTCTCAGCCACCTGTGTGCTACCATCAAGATAAAGCGTTTCTATCTGCTTTTCATCCAGCCGGTCTCTTATAAGCTTGAGCATACTGGTAAACTGAGAGAAGAGCAGTATCCGATGGTCACCCCTTAGGGCATTTTCTATGATCTCATCTAATAGGAGCAGCTTGCCGCTCCCTCCAGTAAAGTTTTCTAAAAATACACTGGGATGGCAGCATATTTGACGTAGTCTAGTTAGGGCTGACAATACCTTTATGCGACTTTTATCAAAGCCAGCCTCCTCCACCTCCTGGTTTAGCTCAGTGCGAAGCCTCGTAAGGTAAGCGTAATAGACCTTTTTCTGCCCCTCGGTCAGCTCTGAGAGCATGACGTTTTCAATCTTTTCCGGTAGCTCTTTTAGGACATCAGTCTTGAGTCTCCTGAGCAAAAAGGGCTTGGTTTGCATTGAAAGGGCTGACAGGGCCTCCTGGTCCTGGTCTTTTACGATGGGCCTCTCGTATTCCTGGGTAAATTTAAGGTGGGAGTAGAGGTATCCTGGCATAATAAAGTCAAATATTGACCATAGTTCTGTCAGGGAGTTTTCTATTGGTGTGCCAGATAAGGCAAACCGCCTCTTGGCCCTTATTGATTTTACAGCCTTTGCACCACGTGTAGCAGGATTTTTGATGTGCTGGGCCTCATCGATAATGCAGTAGTTAAAACTATAATGCTCATAGTCCTCCTTATCCCTTATAACCAAGGGGTATGAGGTTATGACTATATCAGCATCAGGTATGGTTTTTAAAAGGTCCAGCCTTTCTGACTTTTTACCTGTAATGATCAAGGTCTTAAGCTGGGGAACAAACTTTTTAACCTCTGCCTCCCAATTGTATATCAGGGATGTGGGTGCAATAACAAGGCTGGGCTCCCTTATACCCCTTTCCTTGTCAGATAGGATCATGGCCAGCACCTGCAGGGTCTTGCCAAGGCCCATATCATCTGCCAGTATACCCCCAAATCCATAATGGGACAGGGTCATAAGCCATTCAAAACCCAGCTGCTGATAGTCCCTAAGCACACCCTTTAAAGACTCCGGCACCCTTATGTCAACCTCTGTTTTGCCTTGTATGTCCTCGATAAGTGTCTTAAAGGCCTCATCCTTTTCTAAGTCTATTTCGCCCCTATTGTCTAGCTGGTCTAAATAAAGGGCCCGATACTTGGGTAGCTCGATTGAGCCCTGCTTTAGGTCCTTGCCCCTTATACCCAGTCGATTTAGCAGGTCAGCAATCCCAAAGAGCCTTTTATCCTCCAAGGAGACAAAGCTACCATCCCTGAGCCTGTAATATCGTTTCTTTTCCTTAAGGGCGGAAAAGATGTGACTGAGTTCAGAGGGATCGATGTCACCCATTTGAAAATCAAATTCCAAAAGGCCAGTCTGGCTGCTAATACTGACCCCAGCTGTATATTCTGCCCTTTCCCGGACCACTTGCTTGAAGTCATCAGAATAGAAGATGTCTGCTAGGTCTATTAGGCTTGGTAGGCCAGAATAAAAGAACTCAAATATTAGGTCCTCATCCCCAAGAAAAACACCATTTGGCCTTACCATAAATGAATACTGGTCAAATAAGCCTAGTATCCTGCGTTCAGAGTGAATATCCCTCAAGAGTATTTTGCTATCTGAGTCCTGGGCATCTCTAACAGCAAAGGGGTCTATCTCTATGGGACCATAATTAAACCTTATCTGCGCCCTTATCTCAGGCCCCTCCCGGTCAAAGTAAACCTTGCTGGAAAGCTGCTCCCGCAGGATTAGGCCTTCTATGTCATCGCTTATCTCTACACTACCTGCCTTGCCCGCATAGGGTAAGACTTCAGATATAAACTTGTCCCGTTCAATGCCAGTAAAGATGAAGCTGGACTCTCCCGTTTGTTTTAATACATTAAAAAATGGGTTCAAATAGCTTATACGGTCGTCGCTTAACCTATGTATACAGTTGCCCAACAAAACATATCTACTATCCTGCGTTATCAGCGAAGCATGTTCCCCAAGCTCCATGCTAAAGACAAGACTCTCATCCGCCTTATCTACTGTAAACCTAGCTGGTATCTGGTCATCTACTACCCTTGTTTGTTTGATGGTCTCATCCTCAAATAGGGCAGTGAAATGGTCCTCCCCCATTATGCCAAAGAACCTTTTTATCATGGCGTCAGTCAGGCAAAGATACTTGCCTTTGAAGGTCCCATTTCTGCTTCCCATCTTGGCCTGCTCGCTGGCCTCATACATCTCATTGACAAAGTCAAAGAGCCTATCCCCCTTTATCTGGTGCCGGTCGGGGTCAAAGGTAAATGCCTTGCCAAACTCAATGACTTCATCGGAATTTAGCCTATCGAAAAAATTCTTTATGTCTCTTATTACATAAAGCCTATCTAGCCCTATCTTAAATGATAAAAGGGATGCCGTACCATACTTATAGGTTAAGGAGGGCCTAAACTCGAAAACCGGTTTGAGGCCTATCCTTTTCTTTTCAGTGATTGTCTTAGGATCAAAGTAGTCAAATAACTCCCTAGCCTTGCGCTTTTGGATGACCTGCTTAAAACCGTCATTTTCAACAAGCCATTTTAAATGGGTTAGGACAGCTACAGTATGCTTGCAATGGCCCCAGTACTCTCTACTAGGAGGACAGCTGCAGGAGGCACTTTTAAAGACTCCATCATCGTCAAAGATAATCTTTATATTATAATCGCGGTTTCCCCTAACCTTGCTATATATGACAAGCTTGTTTCTCTGTATCCTAAGATCCTTTATCCTGCCTTGCTGGTAATATGTCATGCCCTCTTTATAGGCCTGGGGCGAAATACTATAG
>DASRNC010000260.1:0-3417 GCA_035647595.1 Bacillota bacterium
ACATACATTAGGTTGTGTATGGTTGATGGTCCCTTGGCTGCAGCCCTGGGCACACCCCTGATCCAACCCTCTACCCAGTCAACGAAGGGCCAGTAGCCCAAATCCTCTACAAGTCCATCAACACCAATCTTGGTGTCAAACCACTGCAAGATACTATCGATAGCAGGCCTGTACTTGTTTATATGGCTGGTTTTCCCCGTATGCTGATAGTAGTCCTCAACCATCATAATAAAGTATATATTGAATATGGGGATTACCTGGGCCTCATTAGATGGGAAACGTGATTGTAATAGCCCGTTTGGCATGAGGGAGCTATGGAAATCAACCATCGCCTTTTCCGCCAACCTAGTATCCCGACTGATCATATATGTAAAGAGTATCTGCGACCGGGTATCCATTATGTATTGGAGCTGCTCATAATATGGGCAGTCCTCATAGGTCTCGTGCATACAGCGCTTTATGGTCCGCAGGCTTATGTCCCATACTCCTCCTACCCAGTCCTGGGTCGAGGATACCTCTGAACCTATATCCAAGGGATATCCCGTCTCTAAAAACTCAGGGGGTTTTATGGTAAGAGACTTCTTCCCTGTATCAACATCTATCTGGACAAACCTAAAGGCCCTAAACCCGAAGGTTTCATATTCTTCATCCCTACCTGAGGCAATATATACATCCTCATGCCCACTAATAAAACCACTGGCATCATCCCTGACGCCTTTTTCAGTATTACCGCCCGCATCCTTTACATAGCTCTCTGCATAGCGGATTGATATCTTGCTGCCCATGCCGCCCCATACACCAAGCTTGAAATATGCTGTAGTGAGCTCTCCCGCATCCAGGACAATCCTAAAGCGCCCCCCCGCGCATAGGGTTACAGGGACACCATTTTCAAGGGATGTAAAGGTAATGATCTGTCTATCAGTGCCCTCGACAGGCATCTCCCTCTCAAAGTACTTTTTCTCCTCATAAAGGAGGGGGATAGACCTCTCAACGAGCTCAAAGGGCCTAATTGCACCGTAGGCCTTGTCAGATACCGTAGGGGCAGCTGGCCAAAGTCGTATTATGTCAAACCATTGACCATCCGGCTTTTTGCTGTAGGTCCAACCATGGGGCAGGAGGTCCGAATCCACATGCTCCATAGCCCCCACCCAATAGGTCTGACCATAGGGAATCCATGTTATAGCCTTGTCTAGGCTCACCTGCCAGTTGGCATAACCTGTTGACACATCCTCTAGTATACGGTTGTTCCTGCTCCTTACATGACCCTCAACTACAAGATAAGGCCCTGCACCGTTGGATATAACAGAAAATGGGGCAAAGTTGTCTCCGATATTTGACGCATAACTAGGATATGCTACTACCTTGACTGCTAAAACATTGTAGCCCGTTCTCAGGTGGTCGGATATGTCAATAAGGTCATAATACCGCCTGTACCTATCTCCTTTTAGGGGGCCAGAATGGACTGGAATACCATTGACCCACAGTCTATACCTGCTGTTGGCACTTATCTTTATCTCCAGCTTTGAAATTTGCTTTATGTAAAATTCCGTTTTGAAATAGGCTGTTTCATTTTTATTTCGACTTATCCTTGTGTTTGTAACCTCATATGCCTTTTCAGGTATACCTATCCAATAAGCACCCTTGCCTCTACCTCTAATACCTGCCATTCATAACTTCCTTTCTAAAAACCAGTAAAATATATGGGACTTCTGAGCTACTAGAAAAAGCCCTATGTCTTGATCCGCCTATAGGTCTACATTTGTTTTAAGTGCACTCTCCCTGTCAAAACGTTCAAGGGCTAGATCTATCAGCCTGTCAATGAGGTCTTCATAAGGCAGTCCACTCTCCTCCCATAGCTTGGGGTACATACTTATCTTGGTAAAGCCTGGGAGTGTATTTATCTCATTGACCACCACTTGACCATTGTCCTTTAGGAACATATCGACCCTGGCCATGCCCTGGCAACAAAGTGACCTGTATGCAGCTATGGCATAATCCTGTATAGCCTTACACATCTTTGGGGCTAGCTTGGCGGGGACCTCAAGGATGGCACCCTTTTCATCTATATACTTGGCCTCATAGGAGTAAAAGCCCTCTTGGGGCAGTATCTCCCCTGGTATAGATGCTATTGGCCCCTCGTTACCTAGCACTGAGCACTCTATCTCCCTGCCATCTATAAATTCCTCAATAATTATTTTTGTGTCATATAAAAATGCATCCTCTATGGCCTTGTAAAAATCTTGCTCATTGGTTACCTTGCTTATCCCGACAGAGGACCCCATATTGGAAGGCTTTATAAATACAGGCATGCCAAGGGCCTCCTCTACCATGTCAAAGCTTGTCTTGTCCTTGTCGGCATAGGTCATGACCACAAAATCCGCCACTGGTATACCATCAGCCTGCATAAGTCTTTTCATTACATCCTTATCCATGCCCACAGCAGACCCTAAAACTGAGGCACCTACAAAGGGCAGGTTGGCCAGCTTTAAGAGGCCTTGAACAGTGCCATCCTCTCCAAAGGGTCCGTGGAGTACAGGAAAGACCACATCAATCCGCCCTAAACTCTCTTTGCTGGATAAGTCCATCATTTGCGGTTCACCTTGCCCCGGCACTATAGCAACCTGACCTTTTGATTCATCCAGGGCTATCAGCTTGGGGTTGTCTTCGTTCAAAAACATTGTCGAATCTTCATTTAGGAACCACCGGCCCGTCTTGTCTATACTAATCAATACAGGCTCATATTTATCCTTGCTTAATGCGGATAAAATGTTTTTAGCCGACTGTAAGGATACCTCATGTTCTGCGGATTGGCCTCCAAAAATCACTGCTACTCTAAGCTTGCTCAAGACAACACCTCAATTTTGAGTTTTTTCATGATTATTATACCACCTAGCCAGCATTATATCTATTGGTAGAAACGACGAAAAACAAAAAAGGGTCAAATAGCTTCCTTAGCCAACTAGAAGCTGGTGAATACAGCTTAGTATAGGGTATGTAAAGAATGTGATTTTATATGCATATAAAAACTAAGGGCGGCACGTGACCTGCCACCCCTATACTATATAAGCCTATTGGTTGACTAAATCTCTGAGCTGATCTCTTTTTGACTTTGATTACTCAAGGCCTTGTAGTCTCTGATTAAGTACCTATTAGAATCAATATCCCGAATATATATCCTGGTGCCCTTTACGACTATGTCATGTCTAGTCCTAGTGTAAAAATCCATAGGCCCCCTGTCCGTGATAACCTTCCAATGAACAAGCCTAAATTTTTCCTCCACCTTGACTACCTCCACTATCTCAGGGACGAAGTACCGGTTTTCGAGGATCTCGTCTACAACCTGCCTGTAGCTGGGTTTTAATTCCTCAAGACTATTTATAATGCCTATTTCACCATCTTCATTGAACAATATAAGAA
>DASRNC010000261.1:0-3959 GCA_035647595.1 Bacillota bacterium
GCATCCCATGACCTCCATTGGGGATGGGATGCAGGTCAATTAGGGCATTTACAAAGACAAGATCCTTTTGCAAGTCACCACAGAAATTTAGATAGCTTTTAATAGTTGGAATTATAACAGAGCTTGAATTCTTCATACCCATTATGTATATATCTATCCCAAGCTCATCCCTTCCTACATAAACAGGTGTACCCAACTTGTCATTATCCATTTTATCATAAAAGGGCACCTTGTTAAATTCCTCTGCCTTAGGGACCTTGTCCATTGGCAAATAATCCAAATGTATAGATGCACAAGTTACAGAGGTGTGTGCACCCCCGTAACAGTAGTAGACAAGCTTCATAAGCTCATTGTCCTTCCAGGTCAAGCTTAACTTTGTTAACAAAATCTTTACATTTATAATAGCGTTTTTCTATCCAATGATGAAAGGCATATTGAGTTGAGAGGGGGTTGCCCACAAAGGGTCTCATCATTTCAATGTAGAAAGGTATTACACCCTCTATGTGATTAGTCTTAATGAAATGGACAGGCTCGTCTATACCATATATACTATTGAATCCATTAATTGCCCTATATACCATGCCATAGTTGCCTTTGCAGCCAAGGCTGTATATCTCCCTCAAATTCTCATCTAGTCCAATATATAAGAGGTTTCCAAACTGGCCACTGTACCTCTTGCCTAGCTCTAGCTGGCGACTAAACCTGTCTTGGGAGGGCAGGTGGTCCGCATAGGTGCCCGTATGTAAAGCAGCCGCTAAATAAGCAGCATATGTAGGCCAATAACTATAATATACAATGCGCATACTGCTACTGCCCCCTTAGTATCGTCAATGTCTAACAGCTACAAGCACTCCATTTCCCAAGTCATGTATTACTGAATCTGTCAGCTTGCTTAGGTTAAAGGCAACCCTATCCCTCTCTTCTTCATTATCGCAGATAAATGTTGGCACACTGCTGTTGCCCACCTTTTCGGGCCTATTAGTTATAATTGCAAGTATAGCCTTGGTTATAGTTATATCCATCCCAGGTATCCTCACCTTTCTACTTTCCCAACAACCTTTTGCCAGCAAATGAGTCTATGGGTTGCTTTTTACAGGTTTCTAGCACAGGAGTGCGCTTTACTACCTCAATAATACCCCTTACATCTATCTCAGAAGTCATTAAAAACAGTCCGACTGTACCTGTGTCTGGGTTTCTTCTTGCCATAGGAGTATACTCTGGCTCATCAACATCTCTCCTAACACCTAGGATTGAGACTACATCATAGAGCATGGCCTGCCTTTGACCGGTATTTGTGAGAGTGACCTTCGCACTATGGTCCTTTGGAGTAATCAAAATACCTACACCCTTATCAAGAACCTTATCCCTAGATGGCTCTAGGCCAATATTCATAATCACTATATCATCCACCAGGAGGAAAGCCCCCTTAAAATGTAGCTTTGCAGGCTCGATGCCCGCTACATCCATGAGCTTTTTGCCCTTCATTGTATAGCTAAATACGGCTATAAAAATAATACCTGCTATTATACCAATGAATATATTTTGTGTTATATATATGGCAAGGGTGGCGGAAATTGAAACCAGGAGAGCAGCATAGTTTCTGGCCTCAAACTTTTTCGATATATCCTCTATATAAGCGGAACCTCGCTTTACAAGCTCGTTGACCTCTAGGTTATCCAAGCTATCTCGTTCCATTCTCCTTACCTCGCGAAACTGCTGTATGGCAATCGTTAAAAAGGTCACAGCAGTATAATCCTTATTTAGTAGAGCTGGTAATATAACAGCGCCTAGTCCCGCCGCAATAGCGCCTAAGGTCAAGTGTATAATATACCCTTGAGGGTAGCTGGGATATTGTCTGAAATCAACCTTTAGCAGAACAAATCGAGCCAAAGTCCCCATAATCAGGCCAACTAATATTATATGTTCTGTTCGAGGCATACTCCTATTTCTTCCTTTTGTTTTTTCGTCCCAAGAAGCTACTGAACTCCTGTCCTGTGGACTTTTTAATCTTAGATACCATTTCCCTACCACCAGTACTGATAAATAAAAATCCCAGGCCCCCAACTACAACAGCAATTACAATCCAGAGTACACCACGGCCTCCACCACTAGATCTCTCCTGATCAATGGGCGTTACTTTTGCTTCCTGATCTAGCTTAGTCTTCCCATCCTCCTGATCATGTTTTTTCACATTTCCGCCATACATAGCCTTTGATATAACTTCTGCTAAATAGGATGATGACTCCTTAGCTGCCTCCTTTGTGCTTTCATAGGTTCCAAATTCGAATAATATTGATCTTGGCGAGAGTTCCTGGTTGTATGTCCCCCTCCCTACAAAAATATC
Organism: Bacillota bacterium; assembly: GCA_035647595.1. Taxonomy (GTDB): domain Bacteria; phylum Bacillota; class Clostridia; order Caldicoprobacterales; family DTU083; genus UBA3906. The sequence continues at coordinate 2,345 of DASRNC010000261.1, forward strand.
CTTGATGAGTCCAGGATAGGTATCGTCAGCAACAGATTTTAATTTTTTCGCTAGTTCCTCATTCGCCTGCCTGTTTTGATTGCGTCTGCCGATTACCATTCTGACCATTGTCATATCTTTGCCATCAACCTTAGTCGCATAATGGCTCTTTGGTACTGCATCTCGGTGTATATCAAATACTGCAGTTATTGGCATATTGTTTTGAATCAATTTGGTGGCAGTTTGTCTGGAACGCCTATAAGCTCCGGCATCATGGGGGTCATGCGCGGTTTTGTCCATTACTGCCTTTATGCCCTTTTCATCAAGGTTGCTGCGAAGGGCGTCTGCCACATCTAAAATGCCACCACCCCCATCTGTGCTTTGTTCACCGTCAGAGGGTAGGTAGGATTCGGAGTTGTGGGTTGCGTACATAACAATACTACCGTTTTGCTCTTTAGCTGTAGCTGTAGAAGCCTGCTCTGCTAAAGATGCAGTCAGGCTGACCTCCCCCTGATACTCTAAATGTGCTTGCCTTTTATCCTTGTCCACCCTTGTTACCTTATAATGCTTGTTGTCACCACTGATATACTCGTCCTCAGGATGTACCTCCCTTGCCATGACAGTAAGTTCTTCACCTTCTTCATCTAAGAGCGTAAAATACCCTGGGTCTGGTTCATACCAGTCATCTGCATTTGCTACATAAGGGAGTGAAATGACCAAGAGCAGACTCAAGATAATTATCCTATTTAGATTTTTTCTCATGACAGTCACACTCCTTTTCCTTTTGTCCATCTTCATTTATCTTCTGGTCTTCTGCGCCTATTGCGCTGGTAAACTCAGCATGATCAAAGCGCATATGCTTCTTGTCAGTACCACCCTGTAGCTTTTCACGAAACTCTCCAACAACTTCAGCCAGAATAACTGCTAGTAGCCCTGAGATAACAACAATATCTAAGGCTCCTGCCCCTCCAATACTGATTGCTGCAGGTATGTTTCTTATGATGTTTTCGAATCCCTGTGCTATATCAGCCAAGACTACGCCTCCAACACCCGCTATAAATGATGCCCTCCTGGACCTGCCGAACAAATAGGCGATAACACCTGCTAATACGCCATAGACATAGTTGGGGTCTACAAACATGGCCTCGGGGTCATCTGGCAGGAGCTTGCCAGCTATAAAAATTGCTGTTGCTGCCAGTATAGTTGCCCATATGGATCTGGCCTTCTCCTTTCCAGTACCTGCTTTTACAAAAAGATAGCCCACCAATATAAGGGGGATTATAGCGCCACCTATATTAATTGAGAAGTACCTACCCAAGGATATATCTGGAATAAGCCCGCCGATAAAAATAGCCGCAATAAATAATAGTGCTGTTTTGTCATTTAGTCTCATCCTGTCAAGGATATTATGACCCACACCGAACAAGACCAATATGCTCGCTACCACAAGGAGTGTCAAACCTAGGGGCATTAATATCACCTCTTTGAAGAAATTTAATCTAAAATTATCTTTCCCTTAGAGAGGTGATGTATGCCTAAGAATTTTATTAAGAAATGTTGTATTATTTAAGCATCAAAAATGCAGCCAAACTACCTGTCTTGCCATTATCTGCCCTGTGACTAAAAAAAGTAGTCC
>DASRNC010000262.1:0-2699 GCA_035647595.1 Bacillota bacterium
CTCTAATGGTCCATCTACTAACTGCCTACAAATATAATAAGAAATCATCCACTGCTTTTTTTGTTGGTAATATTGCACCTGACTCAATTAGCACTTGGAAGGAAAAAGACAAGTCACACCTTAGGGGTAGGCCGGACAGGCTTCAAGCCCTGATAAAGCTGGCAGAGGGATATCAAGACCAGTCAGACTTGGACAAGGGCATACTGCTGCACCTTTACCTCGATTATAAATGGGATATTGGCCCCTTGAAAGGCTTTATAGAGGGCTACAAAGGCCAAGGCTGGCTACAAGCCTATAGACATGAAATAGGACTAGCCAGTGCATGGGTCTACCATCATACAAGCTGGAGTCAAAGAGTATGGGATCAGATGGAGTCATATCCTGAAAGCCTTTACAAAAACACATATGGATTTGACAAGGGGGAAATAGCAAGCCTTATATCAAGCAACCGTAGTTGGCATAGGGAGAATAATATTGGGCCATCTACCCTTTACCCACCGGATTTTACTGAGGAATTTACCAGCAGGATAGCCATTGAGTTTAAGGATTGGTTAGATAGCTTATAATAGGTTGGATAATTGGAGTGATAATGGGTATAAAAGAGTTTATGCATTGGCTGCCAATTGACATGCTAGGGGATTATAAGGCTTTTCCTAGTTTTTATAGTGAAAATCTTAGAAAGATAAAGGACAGGGTAGAGCATATCGTTACATATGCATATTGATAGCAGGGGGGTTTATATGGAATACATTTGTGAAGCATCCGAGGATGAAATGGTCTTGTTGTTCCTACAGACTGAGATAAAATCTACTAGGTTCCGAGGCCGGATACTTAAGGCAATTAAGCAGCTAAATACACAGGAGTCTATTATCACCGAGCCTAACCTAGATTCAGCTGAGGAAAATGAAATGCGCAAAAGAATACTATCTATCTTTAGGGGCTATGGTAGGAATGCAGAAATATTTGAGGGCCTACCGGAGGATATTAGGTGGGTATGGGTCAACCTGACAAGAGGCGAGCTTGAGATGGTAAGGTATATAGAATACAGCTATTGGAATGAGCTGTCGGCTGGCTCGAGACTGGCCAAGGATGCAGCAGTAAATATCCGCAAGGGCATGGAAATCTTTGGTGTGAAAAATGATGGTTTTATAGCAGGCTCAAAGTATTTAGTTGAGGGTGGCAGCTTTCCACCTATGATATTTTTAACTGATAATGATAATAAGCACCTTGTGGCGTTAGAGGGACACCTTAGGCTGACTGCATATATGCTAGAGCCAGATTTTATACCGGATAAGCTAAGAACAATGATTGGGTATGTAGCTCGAGGCGAGTTTATAAGATGGGCTTGTATTGATTAGCTTATTCTCTCGTATCAAAATATCCCATGAAAACATATTTATCTAGAGAGTCACTTATTATTGTGATCCCAGATTGTTCATTTCTACATAGCTCTAATAGCTCATTTTGACTATTGCTCACAATGGATTTTTGTTGCACATAGTAAAATGTATTGTTGTGAGCCATGGTTTCCTTATTCTTGGGTAAAGCATCAAAGGCAATATAACCCCTATAATTGTCAGCTTTCTTTAGGTTAACTAGCTTGAATTGCTTAGCAGCATACTTGCCGAAATGCTCCTCTTTAACATCAGAAGATGTGTAGGTTCTTACCCTGCCATCTTCCTCGATATCAAAAAGATTGAGAGAGGAATAATTCATATCCTCAAGGGCAGTCATATCCTTGTCCAATTCTAAGCCTAGCACCTCGAAATGTGATTGTTGTGGGTTTTCAGTCCATTCATAATAGACCATAAAGCGGTACTTGCCCGATTCTAGACTACTTATATATTGTGCTACTATTAGCTTGCTAAAATCATGTTCTACCTCGTTTATATTGATTTGCAGATCCTTGATTTCCTCATACTTTAATATTTCTGTACCCGGCATATAATCAACCACATCCTGGGGAAAGCCCAGGTCTACCATTTTAGATTCGACGGCTGCTATCAGGCTGCTATCGGCTAGGTCCTTTTTAAATATTTCAGTATCAACGGTTAATGAGTCTGACAGGGTTATATAGCCTAGGCCTGTTGCTATCGGTAGTGTAACTGACAATACAATGGATAGTAGCATGACCTTTGAAAGGCTCTTTCCCTTAGTGCTGTTGCTTGTATCAGGTGTTAACCTATGGGCGTAGTTTACTTGTATCAGCATATGTAGGTAGAGGAAAAAGGCTATTATAATGAGTATTGTGCTAAACTCTGGCAAGAAAAATGAGATTAGCGTGAGTATGGCATATAGGGTGAAAGTAAAAATACCATCATTAAGTCGTTTGGCAAGCTTGGGCAATTCCAGTGACCCAGCCAGCGTTGCCAAACCTGATAGTATATAAATAGCCAAGGGTATATATAATGCATAACTAATAGCATCAAAAACAAATGAGCTGTAGTGGGGTGCGATATATAGGATAGTAGAACTAAATGCAAACCATGCTGTATTTAAAAGAGCAAAATAATAGCCCTTCTTGAAAAAGTGAGAATGATCCTTAAGTGAATACAGGCCATAAGCAAATAAAATGAATCCAAATACATCATTTGCAATATCAACGTTTTTTATATCTATATCTATAAGTAGAATGATAAACCCAAGAAATATAGCGGAAATAGCAGGCGAACGTTTCAAATGAGCACCTCCTCATGAGT
>DASRNC010000263.1:0-4638 GCA_035647595.1 Bacillota bacterium
GTTTTACCACTGCCTGTTACACCTCGTAGGAGGACCGTGCCCCCGCCCTTGTTCATTATCTTAGTAATTGAGGCTATCGCATCCCTTTGCTCATCATTATATTCATGAGCTTTAGTTAATGGAGGCTCATATTTCCAAGGATTTCTATAGGTTTCCTCAATTTCGATTTTTATTAGGCCTCTTTTTGCAAGAGCTTGGATAGTTGATTCTGCTGCCCCAGTATTTGATAATAGCTCCCTAACCGGGACTCCATCACTTTCTTCAAGTGAGGCTAACACTGCCTTCATATTAGCATTTAGCTTGCGTTGTTTCCCAGATCTGGTACTTTCATTGTCGTCTGCAAGGTAGATAACCCTTTGCGTTTTTTCTTTTATATTGATTCGCGTCCCTGGTGGCACAAGGCATTGGATAGCATCTATAAGCATACAGTGGTATTCATCTTTCATCCAAGGTATAAGGGGTAATAAGTTTGCTTTGATTAAGGGATATGAATCCATGATTTTTTTTATATCCTTGAGCTTGTCCAAGGGGATATCTATATCCTTATCTAACGAATATATATAACCTTGCACTGTACTATATCCAAAGGGGACAAGCACTCTCAAGCCTAATTGTATTTTGCCCTTCATTTCACTTGGTATATTATAATGATATATTCTGTCAAGAGCGAGTGAACTACGGTCTATAACTATTCCTGCATAATATACATCATTCAATAGTATCACTCCTCACCATTAATCATTCACTAATAAAAAAGGGGTACGAAGTACCCTTTAACATAGTATTGCTCTTATTATTTAGTGACTTCATTAGACTTTTTATAGGTTATTAGACCTTCTTCTACTTCCCTTACAGCAATTGATACGGGCTTATTAGCTTTCCCCTCAATCAGGGGGTCATCTCCGGCTACTAGCTGCCTAGCACGTTTAGCTACTTGTATAACCAGCGTATACCTGTTATCTACTTTTTTAACCAATGAATTTAAAGTTGGATAAATCAATTTATATTCCTCCTCTTAATGCTAAGTTAAGATCTTCATTTCTGTCTACTCTACATTTTTCCGCTATGGTTATTGCCTCAATCCTTTTAACTGCTTCTACCACTTTGTCATTAACCACCACGTAATTATATCTTTTTATAAAATTGAGTTCTTCATAGGCACTGTTGAACCTCTTTAGTATCATATCAGGATCTTCTGTACCCCTTTTAACTATTCTGTTTTTTAGTTCCTCCATAGTAGGCGGTACTATAAAAATGAAGACCCCTTGGTCAAAACGTTCCTTGACCTGCAGTGCTCCCTGTATATCGATTTCCAGTATAACATCCTTACCTGTCGATAGCTTTTCTTGTACATATTTTCTTGGTGTTCCATAGTAGTTGTCATATACCTTGGCATACTCAAGGAAATCATTGTTTTCTATCATAGCCTCGAATTCCTCAGTAGACTTGAAAAAGTAATTGATCCCGTTCTCTTCGTTGTGCCTTGGCGATCTCGTTGTAGCTGATATGGAAAGTTCGGTTTCTTGGTGATTCTTAAGCCAATGCTTGCACACAGTCCCTTTTCCTGCCCCAGAGGGTCCGGATATTACAATCAATAAGCCCTTTTTACCCATCATTGCATCCTACTCTCATCCTATTCTTTTTCTAGTTCATCGTTTGGATCTTTGTCGTCAAGTCTATGTGCTACAGTCTCGGGTTGAATGGCAGATAGTATCACATGGTCGCTGTCAGTTATTATGACTGCCCTTGTCCTACGCCCGTATGTGGCATCTAGTAGCATACCTCTATCCCTTGCCTCTTGGACTGTCCTTTTAATAGGTGCGGACTCTGGGCTTACTATGGCAATAAGCCGATTAGCGGATACTATATTGCCAAAGCCGATATTTATAAGTTTTATGCTCATATAGCTTATCCCTGCCTTCTTTGTAAGTATCTATTCAATGTTTTGAATCTGTTCTCTTATCTTTTCTATTTCACTCTTTATTTCAACTACATTATTTGTAATCTGGATATCTCCAGACTTTGATCCGATTGTGTTAGTTTCTCTGTTCATTTCTTGGACTATAAAATCCAGTTTGCGCCCAATAGGTCCACCCTGTTCCATGGTCAATCTAAGCTGGCTTAGATGGCTTCTTAGTCTAATTATCTCCTCTGTTATATTAGACCTATCCGCATAATATGCTACTTCTGTATTAAACCTATTTTCCTCAAGCTCAGTTGACTTGAGTAGCTCTGTAAGCCTTGCTTCAAGTTTATTTCGGTATTCCTCTACCACTAGGGGAGAACGTTTATCAATCTCATTTAGCATGTCTTCGATTTTACTTGTGCGTTTAAGTATGTCCTCTACCAAAAAGCTACCTTCCTTTTCCCGCATATGTCCAAGTGCTGTTAAGGCTTCATTTAAAGCCTCTAAGGAGAGTTTTGATAATAGGTCTGTATCCTCTTCTGATTCTGTAACCGTAAATATATCATCTATACCTGCTAGAATAGACAGGTCAATATTTTTACTTAAACCAAAGTTTTCGGCCAATGAGCTAAGGCTATCTATGTATGATTTAGCTAAGGTTTCATTTAAGACAACACTAGTCTTATCTGTAGTGTTGTTGACATAGTTTAAATATATTTCTACCCTGCCTCTCGTTAGGCTTGCCTGCAATGCCTTTCTAATATTCTCTTCTAGAAAAGATAAGCTACGAGACATTCTAAGATTTATATCGAGATAGCGGTGGTTTATTGTCTTTAGTTCTATACTAATTTCCCTGTTTTCGTCTTGGGATTTACCTCGTCCAAAGCCTGTCATGCTTAAAACCATTGATAGTTCCTTTCTTAATGCTCTATTTATTATATATCTTTCCTTTTAGTATTATAGCCTAGTCAAGCCAAGCTTTGCAAGTGCAAATGAGATTTTATTCATTTTCAAGGCTAGCTTTCCTCTAGCTTTTTTTCAATCATTTCTTTTAGCTTTAGGGGATTTGCTTTGCCATCCATAGCCTCCATTGCTTGACCCATCAAATATGATATGGCCTTCTTTTTGCCAACCATATAATCCCTTACTGGGCCCTTGTTTTTTTCTAGCACTAAAGACACTATGGACTCTAGGATTTTATCATTGGAAACTTGATGAAGGTTATCTTTTTCTACTATCGCCTCCGGACTTTCCCCAGTATGAAACATTCTCTCAAAAACCCTACCAGCTATAGTAGAGCTTATAAGCCCTTGGTCTATCATTTGAAGCAAGTTCTTTATCATTTTGGGCCTTATTCTGCTTGTTTTTATATCGCTCATACTCTCATTTATTAGCCTCAAAAAATCGCCTGTTAACCAATTACAAACAACTCTTGGTTTTCCATACTCTGCAATACAGTCTTCAAAATACTTGACTAGATCTGGTATTGATATGAGAAGATCAGCATCCTTTTTATCCAATCCGTACTCTTCAATAAGTCTTTTATACTTAAGCGATGGCAGTTCTGGCAAGCCTGACCTTATATAGTCAATTGTTTTTTCTTCAACAAAAAGCGCTGGCAGGTCCGGATCAGGGAAATACCTATAATCTATGCTCTTGTCCCTGTTTTCCATTGATTCGGTCTTGCTGGTATTTTCGTTCCATCTTCTTGTCTCTGTTTTTATAGTTTCTTTTCTCGCCAGTATAGCCTCATGTCTAGAGAACTCGTATTTTATTGCATGTCGGATGGCTTTAAATGAGTTTAGGTTTTTGATTTCAACTCTTGCACCAAGCTTATAAGCTGTCTTTGGTCTAACTGATATATTTACATCGCACCTGAGGGAACCTTCCTCCATTTTACAGTCTGAAACACCAAGGTAAATGGCGGTAAGCCGTAGATGGTTGAGAAAGGTTTCTACATCGTCGCAAGAGCCAAAGTCAGGCTCTGTAACGATTTCAAGTAGGGGGATACCTGCCCTATTGTAATCAATCCTAGTCTCTTGTTCTTGGGAGTCATGTATGAGCTTTCCGGCATCCTCTTCTATATGTATCCTGTTTATCCGAATCCGCTTTCCTTCAACCTTAGATCCTATATCAATATAGCCCCCCTTGCATATCGGCTGATAGTATTGGGTGTTTTGATATGCCTTGGGTAGGTCGGGGTAGTAATAGTTCTTCCTGTCAAAGCTGCTGCTTTGGGCAATATGGCTGTTGAATGCAAGGCCAGTTTTAATAGCAAAATCAAGGGCCTTTTTATTAAACACTGGTAATGCTCCTGGCATACCTAAACAAATCGGGCAGGTTTGTGTGTTGGGGCCTGCTCCAAATCTAGTGCTACAAGAGCAAAATAATTTTGTATCCGTCGCCAGCTCCAAATGAACCTCTAGGCCTATGACTGGTTCAAACTCCATCTTATACCTCCAGAGAATTAACACGTTTTTTATGGAAAGTCGTAGTTTGCTCAAATGCATATGCAGCTCGAAGTAAGGTGCCTTCTCCATAGGGTCTGCCCATTAATTGCATTCCTATCGGGAGACCCTGCTTGTCAAAACCACAGGGTATGGAAATTGCAGGTAGGCCGGCAAGATTAGCTGGCACCGTACAGGTGTCCTGCTTGTAAACATCTGGGATATTGTTGGACATTGTATTAAAGTCGTAGGCCACATCTGGCGTTGTTGGAGACAATATTAGGT
>DASRNC010000264.1:0-2249 GCA_035647595.1 Bacillota bacterium
TCTGAAGACAGTGAATAGTTTTAGGCCTTATACAAAAACTCCGGTTAGAATCCGGAGTTTTTTTTATTTGTAGTGATATTTAGGATAAGCCCCTCATAAATATAAATACAAAAGGGGGACGAGTATCAATATGTATACAAAAATCAAGACAAATGAACAAGAGTTCCCGTGGCAGGATTCGGTTCTTGAGGCACTACCAGATGAATTTAAAAGGATGATTGGAAATCTGCCACATAACTTGCGTAAAGATTTAGAGGAAATTAGGGTTAGAGAAAATAGACCTCTTATAATTTGTAGTCGTGGCAAAGACTATCTTGTCAGCAAAGAAGGGCGAATAACTACCTCCTCGGAAAAGGCATATTGTCCTAGCCAAAAAGATACAAGAGACATATTGCAGTTGGTATCTGATTACTCAATCTATGCCTTTGATGAGGAAATAAGAAATGGATATATCACTCTTAAGGGTGGCCATAGGGTAGGTATGACTGGTAAAGCTATACTCGACGGGGGCACGGTCAAAACATTAACCTATATTAACTCCTTTAATATTCGTATTTCAAAAGAGATAATAGGTGCAGCTGACAAAGTGATGAGATATCTGCTAAATGGGCATGGTATCTATCATTCATTAATACTTTCAGCGCCCCAAATGGGTAAGACTACCTTGCTCCGTGATATTGCCAGATCTTTTAGTGACGGAATTTATGGATATAAGGGAGTAAAGGTAGCAATAGTAGATGAGCGCTCGGAGATAGCCGGTTGTTACCGCGGTATCCCTCAAAGAAGGGTTGGCATGAGAACAGATGTCTTAGATGGTTGTCCTAAGGCGGCAGGAATAATGATGCTCATACGTTCTATGTCACCAAAGGTTATTATAACGGATGAAATAGGTAGACATGAGGATGCGGTTGCAGTAGAAGAGGCTTTAAATGCAGGTATCAAAATGATTACCTCTGCTCATGCATCGAGTATCTCGGATGCGCTTACAAGACCATTTATTGCAAAGCTCTTAAGAAAAAATATCTTTGAAAGAATCATTATACTTGGTGATTCCTTGGGAGTAGGCACGCTTGAAAAGGTATATATGGGTGATTTGAAAACTCAGCTGCTGAATAGCCCTCTACGTTAGCAAGGAGTTGTTAAAATGTTTTTTGATTTGTTAACTAGCGGCATAATCATTGTATCTTCCACATTAATAGGCTGTGAGCTTGCAAAAAAACATGTCTACAGAGACAAGCAGCTTCGCGAACTACAGGGTGCCCTATCTAGGCTGGAAACCGAAATAATACATTATTCAACAAGATTACCTGAGGCACTCACTATCATAGGTGATTCTATAAAAGGTGAGGTGGGTGAGCTTTTCAAATATACAGGTGGGCTTCTTGATCAAAGAAATAGTATCACAATATCTAAGGCCTGGAGAAAAGCCCTTATTAGCTTAAAGGGAAATTTGCACCTAAATAAAGATGAGCTTGACATTCTTTACAGGTTTGGTGACCAGCTCGGTAGTAGTGACAAGGAAGGTCAAGCAAAATACATAAAGTTAACCCTTAAGCAGCTTTACCAGCAGGAGCTGAATGCTCGAGAAACAAGAGAGAAATATGAGCGGATGTACAAAAGCTTAGGACTTTTGGGGGGTATAGCAATTGCTGTGCTACTCATTTAATGGAGGTAATAGTCAATGAACATTGACATAATATTTAAAATAGCAGCCATAGGAATTTTAATAGCTGTTATTAATCAGGTACTTGTAAAAGCAGGTAGAGATGAAATAGCAATGATGACCACTCTTGCAGGGTTAATAGTGGTTTTACTGATTATTGTAAGAATGATCAGCCAGCTGTTCGATAGTGTTAAACAAATATTTCAACTCTATTGAACTAAAACGGGGTGAATAAATGACTATAATTCAGGTTGTAATTTTGGGTATAATCGCTGCCATATTATCGGTCATTATAAAACAAGAACGGCCAGATATTGCAGTTTTAATTTCACTGGCTGCTGGGACAATAATACTATTATTTGTAGTATCAAATATGGGCTCAGTTATAGAGACTATAAACAATATATTTAACAAGTCAAATATGGATCCAGTATACATGACTACTATTTTAAAGGTCATCGGAATAGCATATATTGCAGAGTTTGGCTCACAGATATGCCAAGATGCTGGTGAAAGTGCCATAGCCTCAAAGATAGAGGTAGCTGCTAAAATTTTAATACTTATATTGGCCTTGCCGATTTTAACA
>DASRNC010000265.1:0-9193 GCA_035647595.1 Bacillota bacterium
TATATCATGCACTGTAGTCAATTCACTATCAGGTTTAGTAGCTTTATAGAGCTTGCCATCATCAGTACGAAATACTAACTCAAGCTGCTTTGCGCCTTGATCAGGATTCATAACTGATAAGGTAAGATAGTTATATAATGCGAATTTATTGTCCATTGTAGGATAGTTTAGTACTGGCCCGACACCTGCAAGTCCATCAGCTGTTGGTATATAGGAGACCTTTAAAGCCGCTTTACCCTCTACTTTGTTTACGGTATCAAACTCTAAACCTATATTGTCATTTTCATCTATAGGTCCGCTAAGCCACATGGGCTCATATCCTGCACCTATAGGACTTACTGTAGAAACCCATATTTCACCATCATCGCAATATGTCCAGTCATTTGGCCCATAATAGCTAGAGTCCACCGTATCACTACGGAAGGGCACAGCTGGTAGACCAAATGAATTGATCAAATTAGCAGCCATATTAAAGGTAGAAAAGCCATAAGTAACAGCTAGAGGGTCTTGTACACCTTCACTCCATACTTCAACTGTGTTAGGTGAGGTGATCTTGGCCCTAGCACCAACAAATACCCGGTCAGAACTACAAATCGCAAAGCCATGCAAGTCCTTGGACGCTCCGTTGATTTCTAATCCCTTACCTGTCTCAGCAAAGTTTATTACGATTTTGTTGCCCTCCAAACTTATACTTTCAAACACTGGTGCAGTATACCCCTCATCACCCTTACCATATACTTGACTCAGTGCCGCCTCAGCAAAGCGCTTGCCAAGTGGGGCTTTATCACTCGGGTGAATTGGGTGTGCCCCTGCCACAGGAGGATCAGAGTACTTTAAGGGTAAATCATATAGCGTTATTTGAACCATTTTCCCAGGCTGGGCAGACCAGGCCTTAGATTGCATCTCTGCAAAATAGGCAAGGTAATCAAAGGGCATATTGTTAGTATAATTATGGGGAGCAAGATGGGCAAAGATGAAAGGCATCTGGCCTTCTTTAAACCCAAACTTTTCACTCCAGTCCTTAACAAGTGCTGTCAGGGCTTCATCATAATAACCATAGGCATATTTGGCATTGCTTTCTCCCTGATACCAGACCACACCCCCGATATTCATCCCTTGAAGCGGAGCGATCTTGGCATTATACATGGCAGTCATTTGATTCCACTTATCAGCACCTATATTAAAGGTCTCTTCTGTCTTATATATTCCTCTGTTTTCAAGCTCTTGCTTTACTCTTGTGTTTCCATTTATGCTTTCTCTAGACATCCAGGACTCTATAACTGTAGCCCCTAGGGCAGAATTTATAAATCCTACTGGAACATCCAATTCATTGCGTAACTCTAAAGCCATATTATATGCTAGGGCAGATACATTGCTAACATCTCCAGCTATATCGCCATAACCCCAACGGGTACCAGGTACATCATATTGAGGGCTATAGGGCTGGTCTTCATTTCGGCCAGCTGGTATAGGCGGTTCCATCATAAAGCGCAGGTACTCGTCTCTTGCTTGGCTAACTAGCTCATCTCCACCCACAGACTGGTAGACAGGAAACTCCATATTGGATTGGCCCGATGCTAGCCATAATTCACCTATCAGGATGTCACTTATTTCTTCTACTAATGTATCGTTTTCCTCAATAGCAATACTATAAGAGTCATAGCCCCCGTCCCTTGCAGTAAAGGAAAACCCCCATTCGCCATTCTCATCTGATTGAACTGTTTGCACTTCGATAGCTTCATTGTCTTTCATTAGTCTTGCAGTGATAGTTTCCCCTGCATACTCTGTTTTGCCCCATATATTCATGGGCTTGTTTTGTTGAAAAATCATCCCATCTGAAAAAAAGGATGGTAGGTGGACCTTCTCCTGTTCATTAGTTAGCCTAACATCCTCAATCCTTACCTCAAAAACTGTAGTGTTTTCATTGGGGACAAGGTTGTATAATCTAAAGTAATTAAGTGATGAAATATCTGCTCCTCCACCTACAAGGGTGGCCGCCTTCAATGGAAGTCGCAATTGGTTCCATCCAGGCCTCAATCCTTGTTTGGGTAGGCTCCAGTTAAACTCCTTGGAATCAGGACCTCCAGAGCTAGTTAACTCTATCTGACCTTCGGAATTATTTCGTGTGAATCCACTGATATTACCAGGCTCGTCTAGATTATCTACATAAATACTTAGGGTTAGGGCTAAATCCTCAAAGGAAGCTGCAGATGCATCTATGGAAAATTCCCTTATTTCATATTGGATATTGGATGCGTCGGCCTTGTAATAAGTACCGCTCCCAATCTCCCAAGTAAATGTTTCATCAACTGCAGGCTGACCTCCATTATCATCCACATTACCATTGCCATCATCAATCCCATTACCACCATCATCGAATCCCTTGGATATAGCCAGGTTGTCTATACGCAGCACACTGTTAACCTCTCCCACAGGTGGACCATCAGGGTTTGTATAGAAATTAAAAGATGACATCTTGCTTCTATCAAATGATCCTGCCCTACTGGTGGTGTCCTCTATTTCAAGTGATACACGATAGCAGGTTGGTTTACCCTTAATCGGAGTCACCGTCATCCTGCTTAGGTCATATGTATAGTAGTCGCTTTCTGATGACCCAATCCTAACACCAATAGAAGGACCATATATGTCACATATATCCTCCCATGTTGAAAAATCTCCATCGCCCTCTTTAAAAACTCGCATATCCCATCCAAGCTCTTCGTACTCCCTAGTATCAAGAGCTGACCTTAAATCATAAGACAGCAGCCTTAGGGTACCTGTAGTAGCTGTCACCGTTATTGCATCACCTGAGTCTAAACGCACATCTGGCTGTAGTTCTATAGGTTGCCCAAGAGGCAACCGACTCCAGCTCCCCTTAGAATCCTCTGTCTTACTGCCAGCTACACCTCCACTCTCGCAATCAGTTATTAGCACAGTATTTGGCGACTCCATCTGAGATACCTCTCCTGTAGCATTTAAATTCCCGAAAAACAATAACATTATTGAGAAAATAGCAACCATTCCTAATGCAGTTATTCGTTTTACCATTTTTAACCCTCCCTCTAAACGTCATATCTTGTATAAAAAGGTACCCCGTCAATACAGGATACCTTTTCTCAAATAAAGCTATACTATTTACTGGTGGAATTTTCTTTTCTTCATTTTAACTAGGGTTAATCCCGATACAATCACAAGTAGCATAGCAGCGATAATGTTAAAATCATCACCTGTCTTAGGAATACTATCATCATCACTAGCCCTAACATAATCCTCGGTTGTAAACAAAATATTGTCTATCCGCATTGTGTAGTCAGGGGTATCTGCTATCGGGTTGACTGAGTAAAAACGGAAGTAATTAAGCTGTGATAGGTCCGCACCACCGTTTGCCTGAGACTGGGGGTTGTCCAGCTCTAGCTTTACATGATACCAGCCCGGTTTACCTTCTATAGCGTTGCTTTCAAAGAAAGGACTCAAGGCACCCTTTTGGTAACGATTTGATTCTAAGTCGCAGGTACCTGAGGATGTTATTTCAAACATCACACCAGTAAGGTTTTCAAACCAAGTCATATCGGAGAAGTAAATATCAAACTCTAAGTACTTGTAGTCTCTTACATCAAGAGCTTGTTCTGGAATGTACACAAGTTCCTTTAGTACGCCGCCTTCCGCAAAAGCACCAAGAGAAGCAGATCCTTCAGTCTTGTTAATCTCATCTAATACAAGCACGTTATCGCCACTTGCACCCGTTGCTGACCATCCAGTTAGGCTATCAGCATCGCTTAACCACATAGCATACTTAGGAGTCGCCTTACCTACAGCTTCATCAGCTGTGTCCTCGTCATCCTCAACACCATTATTATCATCGTCACCGTTGTCATTATCATTATTCTTATCGTCTTCTACATCATCGATGTCATTGACATTATCCTCACGGACATATTCTTCGTTGGTAAACAAAATATTGTCAATACGCATGGTGTAGTCAGGAGTATCAGCTATGGGGTTGACTGAATAAAAACGGAAGTAATCAAGCTGCGATAGGTCTGCACCACCGTTTGCCTGAGACTGGGGGTTGTCCAGCTCTAGCTTTACATGATACCAGCCTGCCTTACCCTCTATAGCACCTTCCTCAAAGTTTGGTCCAAGAGCTCCTTTTTGATATCGGTTGGACTCTAGGTCGCCAGCACCTGATGAAGTCAACTCTAACAGGACGCCTCCACAGTTGTCAAACCAGGTCATATCAGAGAAGTATATATCAAATTCTAAATATTTATATGCGCTTACATCCAAAGCCTGTGCTGGACTATAATCGATTTTTCTTAAGACTCCACCTTCTGCAAATGCACCAACAGAAGCAGTGCCTTCAGTCATATTACTATCATCTAGTACAAGCACGTCATCGGATTGTGCGCCCAGAGCCGACCATCCAGTGAGGCTGTCAGCGTCGCTAAGCCAGATAGCATTTTCAGGGTTTTCTTTGTTTACAGGAAGCTCTGGTAGTGTTTCATCACCATCGTCATCATTATCTTCTTCTACTAGCCTCTCACCAACTACATAAATATTATCAATACGGATATCGCCGTGTCCTACCGCATCATTTTGCCCTCCGTCAGTAGTTGTAAAAGAAAAGCTTTCAAATTCAGCAGTATTAAAGGCTCCTGCTTCTGATGAAAAATCATCTAGTGTTATGGAAAAATGATGCCAATATTCATTACCCTCATAGGCTGCTGAGCTAATTTTATCTAGCTTATATGTCCGGGTGCTTGCATCACTTGATCCGATTTTTACATAAATATCGTCTGTATAGTGTTCCTTTATCTGATCCCATACGCCAGGTGCATAAAACATGTCCCATTCCAATCTTTCATAGCTTGATACATCTACAGCTGCAGGACTGGTATATGTTACTCCACGGTATAGACCAAAATTGCAGGCCTTTGCTATGGCACTATTGGTCTGCCAGCCATTTTCAATTGCCCTTAGAGCATTACCTCCAATAGATTCCCAATCATCAAGAGTTGAACAGTCAGAAATCAGCATTGATGGTTCTTCTGCCTGTGATGGTGCTAGTGTCATAGCTGATGTAAACAAAAACAACATCGCAATAGACAAAGCCATAATTTTTCTTTTCATTTTAGACGCCCCTTTTTATTATTATAGTACTTATATTAAAATCACTTTTTAAAGCCGCATTAAACTAATCATTATTTTTTCAAAACGTACTTATATAGGGCAAATCCACCGCCAGCTAAAACAGCAATAGCTAGGACAATTAGAATAGCAATTGTACCCTTACCCAATCCGCCATCCTCGCCCACTTCATTTTCAGGGTCTGTTTCATCGGGTTCTTCTGTATCTTCGGGATCTGTTGTCTCCTCTGGATCTATTGTTTCCTCGGGTTCTGGACTAGCTGTTTCATCTGGGCCTTCTGTCTCTACCGGTTCTGGACTAGCTGTTTCTTCGGGCTCTTCAGTTGCAACAGGTTCTGTCGGTTCTGGAGTTGCATCTTCGACAGGCTCCTCATTGTTTGTAAATACAATGTTGTCAATACGCATTGTATAGTCCGGCGTAGTTGATATGGGCCCTACAGAATAAAATCGGAAATAATTAAAGTTAGATAAATTACATCCGCCATTGGCTATCGAATGAGGTTCTTGCAGGTCAAGCTTCATATGGAACCAGCCTGGTTTACCTTCAATAGGGTTACTCTCAAAGAGTGGCCCTAGTACCCCTTTTTGATAACGATGAGACTGGATGTCACAGACACCTGATGACGTCAATTCCACCATAACGCCTGAATTGTCAATGAACCATGTCATATCGTCAAAATACATGTCAAATTCTATATACTTGTAGCCTGAAATATCAATGGCTTTTTCCGGCTTATAAACAATTTCATTCAATAAGCCGTTTGGCGCAGTAGCTCCTACTGATGCCTTACCCTCAGTCTTGTTTTCTGTGTCAAGAGTCAATGCCGGCCCCCCTCCTGCTGTGGCAGCCCACCCATCCTCAGAATCGCAATTAGTTAAAACTAGAACATCGTTAGAAGCAAAAGCGATTGTAGACATGGCAAATAAGGATAAAACCACCGTTAATACAGTTAGTGCCGAGATTAGTTTTTTCATTGATAACACTCCCCCTTTATTTTTTCTTGATTATGCCTTGGTTTAAGGCTTATGACCACCAAGTAAACTCTTCTTCATAAGTTCCTTCTATATTTTCAACCCTTACCTTGGCACCGCCTGACGGAGATACAAAGGATAATGCCTGCTTTAAAAGATTACCTATTAGGTCTACCTTAGCATTATTCGTGATCCTCACCTGGACTGTTTTTGGTAGCATGAGCATAGTACTGATATATGTGTTACCGCCTCTTGCCTCTAGTAAGTATTCAGTTCTCTCAAGGCCATGATACTCAACCTGATTCATAATCAAGGTGCCACCCTTTACTAGGATTGATGTACTTGGGACAGCCCACATCATCGAATTAAACAGGGCAACTGTTCCCCTTACATCCTCCTCCATGATTATGTGGTGCATATCTCCTACATAGCTCATTGAAACCAGTTCTGCGTTGATAAACTCTACCACATCTGCTTGCTCAACTACTAATGCATTACGGCATCCATCGGACCCATGCCCGATAAACGTGCCATTAGTACCCTTACCACCCTGGGATGTCAAGACCAGTAGATTCTTTGCGCTAAAGGCAAAGTTGCCTAGCATATGCTCCGAAGCATTGTCTCCAAGTATTATGGCATCCAGTGAATAATTAAGGTTTTGGTTAAATTGATCTTCCCCATGGTCAGGCTTTGTGCTTACACTTGACCGCTTCCAATAATGGGGGTTGAACTGAATATTCCTAATCCAGCCGTTGGAACTGTTATTCCCTGCAAAAATACCCCTGCGTATCGGTGAGCCACTTATATAGTCAACATAATGGCCATCAGATTTATGTGTTCCAAAATCGAGCCCATTATAGGAATTGATGAAGACAGCATTTATGGCCCAGCAATTTTCTCCTAAGCTTTGAACTGTCCAGGGATATGGAATAAAATCTATATAGCTCTGCTCAGGGTAGTAGAAGGATACACCATTTACACCGGAGTTTTCCTCTAGTAATATAAGAGGCTTGCCATCTTCATCACCCTTGCCATAGGTGGTGTTTATTATAGATCCAGCCACCTTAGGGTGAGAGGGTACGTCATATATACCCTTTAGCTCAACTCCCGAAGGAACTACCAACTGGTCAGATATTGTATAATCACCTGCGGGTAGGTATACTGTTCCCCCTGTCTTGCCAGCAGCATCTAAAGCCTTTTTAAAGGCCTGGGTGCTATCTGCGCCGGATTGGGCGCCAAAATCTAGTACATTGTATACATACATGCTAGATGGCCTTGGAATACTTTGGCGATAAACATGTTGCCGCCCACTCTTAACAGGTAGGTTCATGGGCTCATGGTCTATAATCACAAATTTATCCCGCGACTCACTGTATTTTATATCCGGAGTCCCATCAAAAGAGCAGCCTAGCACTGAAACACCGCCGCTCGTGTCCGAAACCGTCATGTGCTTTGCTGGTTCCTCAAAGCTACACTGCTGAAGGCTGATTCCTCCCCTGTGCATGTTTATAGCATAATCATTTTGGCTGTCCCACCCTTGGAATGTGCTATTGACGAGAGTAATACGGCCGCTTCCTTTATATGAAATCTGCTCTTTTATTTTCCCCTCTATATGGAGGTTTTCAAATTGAACGGTTTCTATAAAGTCATTGCCTAGTAAAACTCCAGCTTCACTGTTTTCATCGCCTCTTATAACCGTGTCGGTAAAGGCACAACCTATTCCGTTAGTAGCAGCAACCTCTATAGCAACCTTGCAATTGTTAAATTCCAGCTTCATGAACTGGGCATTAGGTGCACGGTTTTCCGCATTCTTCAAAAGTAGGATCCCACGATTCAAGCCTTCTGCACTAAAATTATATGTATACTCCCAGTCTGACCGCTTCATCCACAATCCTGTAGAATTGTTAAACATGTATTCCCTGATTTTTTCTGTATCAGCATCGTTAAAAGGAACAAGTACATTTTCTGTTAAATACTTGGGACTTAGATGTACGCCTTCCAACCTGCCTATATCTGTAACAGTGTCAAGCATTATTGCATTATTAAATGCGGTAATGTACACATTCTTTAAATAGTGTAGCTCACTCCAACCAATGGAACCCTGATATCCTACCCATGCGCCGGCTATAGTGGTATTCATAACTGTATAGTTATCCCCACCTGCTACCTCTTGTATAGTGGCTGGATACTTTAAGATCTCATCTGCAGATTGATCAGGATAAAGTATTGTAAGGTTTTTGATGCCAGCTGCAGGATACAATGACATAAAAGCAGTGCTGTTTTCCCGGCCCTTGTTGCCTGTAACCAGTAGTACACTACCGCAGCTACCAGGCTTTGCATACTCAGGGCTGACCCATTCACCACGGAGGGTGACACCACTAGGAATTTCTAATGGTCTTTCACAAAGGTATTGGCCTTCCGGTAAATAAACAACCCCGCCACCCTTGTCCCTTGCTGCATGAAGTGCCTTTTGGATAGCAAAAGAGTCATTAACAATCCCATCTCCCTTTGCACCAAAATCTTCAACTACATTATAGATAGCTACACATACGCCCAACCCGTCATCATATTTAATATCCACAGCATAAGGTTCGCCTGCAACCCTATCCTTTTTGTCAGCATCTGCTATGCTGGCAACCTCTGTTATTGGACTTGTATCATCGATAAAATTTAGACCTCTCAAATTTCTCTGTACTCCTGTCTCATTTTTACTATTAAAGCCTGCAGGAATAGCCGCAGGTGTAATGCCCCCAGAGGGAGTATCTAACTGCCAGCCTATGTCCATAGGCCAGTTTTCCATATCGGTCAATCCCGGTTTGTCCGACTCTTCAGGGTCTTGTGATCCAATGGAGTCTCCGGTTTCTGATGGTTGGTCTGTAGGACCTGGTATATGCCCATCCTTGCTGCACCCCTGCATTATCAGTAGTAAGGCTATCAAAGTAATGGCCAATAGTTTTTTGTACATATGTCCTCCCTTTAAATCACAAAGCAGATTGTAGACATAAAAGCTCTACTCTCATTAATCCCTTTAGATAATTTGTATTATTAATGGTATTATGTGGTGTCTCTGTAAT
>DASRNC010000266.1:0-8569 GCA_035647595.1 Bacillota bacterium
GTATAAAAATATAAAGCTATGTCACTAAGGGCTTGGGGAGGGGTATTATGGCCTTATGGTATATAACCGGCAGGTCCGGTACAGGAAAGACTAGCAAGGTTTACAGTCAAATAAAGGAGGCACTAGACAGGGGTGAGGAAGACCTTATCCTCATGGTGCCTGAGCAATTTACACTTCAGGCTGAGAGTGACCTTATACACAAGCTAAACCTGCCTGGCCTTATGAATATTGAGGTCCTTAGCCTGTCCAGATTGTCCCACAAGGTTTTTTCCCAGGCAGGTGGCCTGGCGCGGACTCATATAAACGACCAGGGTAGACAAATGGTGCTCCGCAAAGTACTCGATGACATAAGGGGCGACCTTTCCATTTACAAAACAGTATCAAATCAAAACGGCTTTATTGAAAAAATAAGTGAGCTTTTAAGTGACCTTAAAAAGCATGACATTACTCCTGACCAGCTACTAGAGGCCTCACAGTTAAAGGGAAGTGCCGGGCTTTTACCAAAAAAGCTAACCGATATTGCAAAAATCTACTCAGCCTTTAACCAATACTTAGAGGGCAGGTACCTTGATTCTGAGGATGCAGTTAACCTCCTTATTGACAGGATAGGCAGGGTAGAGTTTTTGCGGGGAGCAAGGGTTTGGATGGACGGCTTTGACTATTTTGCCCCACAGACCATCCGGGTTATAGAAAAGCTAGCCCTACTAACGGACGAGCTCACCCTAACCTTTACTATAGGCTCTGAGGATGAGGGGCATAAGGATCATGATGTCTTCTCTACCCATGCCCTATCCTTGAAGAGGGTACGTAGGATGGCAAAGGAGTATGGTTTAAAGGAGCATTTTGACCATTTGACCCATGATGGGACTACGAACCAAGCCAATGGCAAATCCTCCGAGATAGCATTTTTAGAGCATGAGCTTTATCAATACCCCTATAACCGGTATAGGGATGAGCCTAAAAACCTTGAGGTCTTTTCGGCCAGTAGCCTCTTGTCCGAGGTAGAGACCATGGCCATTAAAATCATTGCCTCGGTCCGGGAAAGGGGCTGGCGCTTTAATGAGATGGCAGTTGTGGTAGGGGACTTGTCTGTATATGGGGCTATCATTAAGAGGGTATTTGCTGAGTACGATATCCCATACTTTCTTGATGAAAAAAGAGACGTTATAAACAACCCAATTGTGGACTGCCTCCTAGTGGCCCTTCGCATAATCGAGCGGGGCTATCGGTATGAGGATGTTTTTAAATATTTAAAAACTGGGTTTTCAGGTCTGACCACAGGTGATATAGAGCTATTAGAGAATTATTGCCTTGAGTTTGGCATAAGGGGCCGTAGGTGGCAGGAACCCTTTGACAAGGGTGAGGGGGATTATCCACTAGACAAGCTAAATGAACTAAGGGAGGCATTTACCGAGCCCTTCGCTGCCCTCGCTGTGTCCATAAAGGGCAAAAAGACCGTGGAGGGCATGGTAAAGGCCCTATACCAGTTTCTAAGCCATATAAGGCTAAAGGAAAAGCTGGAGGACTGGATAGACCAGCTACGAAATGGTGGCATGCTAGACCAGGTCGATGAGAATGCGCAGATTTGGAATATCCTTATGGAGGTCTTAGACCAGCTAGTTGAAATTTTAGGTGACCATAAGGTCAGTATAGCCAGCTTTGATCGTATCCTGGAGACAGGCTTTGCTTCCCTAAAGGTTGGCATTATTCCAACCACCCTAGACCAAGTGCTGGTAGGTGACATAAAGCGGTCAAAGGTCAAGGACATAAAGGCCTTATTTGTTATAGGCTGTAACGATGGTGTACTCCCATCAACAAAGCAGGAGGGTGGACTCATAGATGATGAGGAAATAGAAATCCTGCAAGGTAGGGGGATTGAACTCAGTGGCGGCAGCGGACTTAGGGCAGCTAGCGAAAAATTTAACATTTACACTGCCTTTTCAAAGCCGACTAAATACCTATACCTTAGCTATTCGCTTACCAACGCAGAGGGTGGGGCGCTCCGTCCTTCTATACTGGTAGACAGGATGGAAAAGCTCTTTAGAAAGCTTGAAATCAAAAGTGATATATCTATGGACGAATCTGATCAACTGGGCCTTGTTGCCCTACCAAATAGTAGCTACAAGTACATGGTTGAAAACATGCGTACCCTGGCCAACGGTGGCCAGGTGTCTGACCTTTGGCTACAGGTTTACAAGTGGTATTTTAATAATGATGACTGGGATGAAAGACGTAAGCTAATGCTAGAGGGCTTATTTCATCGCAACCAAGAAAAATCAATAGGGCGGAGCCTATCTGAAAAACTCTATAGTACACCGGTTCATGCCAGCATTACCAGGCTAGAGTCCTATGTAAACTGCCCCTTTGCCCATTTTGTCAGGTATGGGCTAAAGCCAAGGGAACGCAGGATGTTTATAGTAGAGGCACCTGATATGGGGGTGGTCTTCCACCGGTCTATAGAGGAGTTTACAAATAGATTAAATAAAGAGGACTTAAGCTGGAGGGACATGGAGGACCAAGAATGTCAGGCCATACTCGATGAGGTTATGGACGATATATTGCCAACATACAACAATGGCGTCCTACAGAGTACAAATCGTTATAAGTATTTGTCAAACCGCCTAAAGCGTATAGGTCACCGGGCTGTGTGGCTATTAACGGACCATATCCGCAGGTCTAGCTTTGAGCCCATAGGCCAGGAGATAAGCTTTGGACTAGCAAGTGCATTCCCGCCAATAGAGATAGAATTGGAGGGTGGTGAGACCCTCCTTTTAGAAGGGCATATAGACAGGGCCGATATTTTGGAGGAGGAGGAGGATGTCTATATAAACGTCATAGACTACAAGTCAGGTTCCAATGCTTTTGACTTATCCGAGGCATACTTTGGCCTAAAGCTACAGCTACTTGTCTACCTTGAGGCCCTCTTAAATGAATATCAAAAGAAGATAGACGGCAAGGCCAGGCCGGGTGGCATATTTTATTTTAAAATTGACGACCCCCTTATAAACACAAGAGAAAAGGCTATAGAGGTCGTTGAGCGGGAGATTAGGAAGACCTTAAAGCTAAGAGGGGTTGTATTAAAGGACGTAAATATAGTAAGGAAGATGGACAAGGATATAGAAGGGTTTTCAGAAGTCCTCCCCCTTGGTTTAAAAAAGGATGGCAGCCTGGATGCCAGGTCCTCAGTACTCGATGAAGGGGAGTTTATGGAGCTCTTGTCCCATGTAAAAAGACTCATTGGCCAGATAGGCTCAGAGATATTAAAGGGAGATATAAAAATAGAACCTATTAAGAAGG
This sequence comes from Bacillota bacterium, assembly GCA_035647595.1. GTDB lineage: Bacteria > Bacillota > Clostridia > Caldicoprobacterales > DTU083 > UBA3906. The sequence continues at coordinate 3,298 of DASRNC010000266.1, forward strand.
GCAATAGGACTGCCTGTACCTATTGTGACTATAGTGGCATATGCCAGTTTGATGTTACGCTTGAGGAAAACAAATACAGGACAATACCTGCCATGAACAGGAACAAGGTCATAGAAAGTTTAATGCAAGAGGGGGGTGGAGAAGATAATGATTAGGTGGACAGATGAACAGCAGGAGGCAATTGATAGTAGGGACTGCAATTTACTGGTTGCAGCAGCAGCAGGCTCTGGCAAAACAGCGGTGCTGGTTGAACGGATACTACAGCTAATCATCAAGGACAAGGTAAGCATAGATACCCTCCTGGTTGTTACCTTTACAAATGCAGCGGCAGGTGAGATGAGGGAAAGGATTGGCGATGCCCTAGCAAAAGCGCTGGATAAGGGCCATGGTGATCCGGAGCATTTAAGGCAACAGATGAGCTTGCTACCTGGAGCCTCCATCAGCACCCTTCATTCCTTTTGTATTAGTGTCATCCGTAGATATTTTTATGTAATAGACTTGGACCCAGGCTTTCGCATAGGGGATGAAGCAGAAAACAGCATCATAAAGCTTGAGGTCATGGAGGACTTATTTGAGAGGGAATATGAAAAGGCAGTCCCAGAGTTTCTAGGCCTTCTAGAGCGCTTTGGTGGAAACAGGGATGATGAGGACTTAAAAAACCTTGTAGAAAGTATATATAGCTTTATACAAAGTAAACCCAACCCCCTTGAATGGCTAAAGGATAAGGTGGAGGAGTTTTCCCTAGATCAGGATGAAATGGAAGATAGCTCATGGTGTAGGGCGCTACGAGACCAGACTGTCACTGACCTAAAGGGTCTTTTAGGTATTTTAGATGACAGCCTAAGGCTATGCCAAATGCCAAATGGGCCCGAGGGCTACCAGGATGCAATAATAAGTGACAAAAGCCAGCTACAGCACATATTGATGCTCCTTGAAAAGGAGGGTCTAAAGGCAACAATCGACGCCTATAGTAAGATCAGCTTTAAAAGGCTTGCGCCCTGCAAGAAGGATACGGACGAGACCTTAAAGACAAGGGCTAAAAAGCTTAGGGACGGTGTAAAAAAAGCTATAGGGACCTTGGGTAATGGGGCTTTTACATATGATATGGAATCTTATACGGCAGAGCTAAACGAGCTTTATCCATATATGGACTACCTATATAAATTAGTGGAAGACTTTCATATTGAGTTCACAAAGAAAAAGCAGGACAAGGGCATCTTAGATTTTAATGACCTAGAGCATCATGCCCTTAGGATTTTAGCCGACGACCAGGTGGCCGCTGAGCTACAGCAAAAGTATAGCCATATCTTCACGGACGAGTACCAGGACAGCAATATTGTACAGGAGACGATTTTAGGCAGGATACGCCGAGAAAACAACTTCTTTATGGTGGGTGATGTAAAGCAGAGCATATATAGGTTCCGCTTGGCTGACCCAACCATATTCTTGAGCAAATATCAATTATTCAAGCCAGGACATGGGCTGAATAGGCGGGTTGATTTAAATAAAAACTTTAGGAGCAGGCCGCATATTTTAGATGGGGTCAATTACCTATTTGAAAATATCATGTCAGCTGACTTTGGCCAGATGGATTATGATGAAGAGGCTGCCCTCTACCAGGGCGGTGAATTTACACCCATTGACCAGACAAGTATAGAGGTCAACCTACTTGAAAGACAAGTAAAGACAGACTCGGACGCGCAAATGGAGGTTGATCCCCTTGTTGAGGACATGTCCGATGTTGAGGTTGAGGCCCTGCTAGTTGCTAATAGGATAAAGCACTTATTAGAGGAAGAAATCTTTGACAAAAACCTAGGCGACAAGGGCGGTTTTAGAAAGATAGAGTACCGAGACATTGTTATATTGATGAGGTCTACGGTGGGCAGGGCACCTGTATTCCAAGAGATTTTGTCCCAAGATGGTATACCAGTGTTTGCAGATATAAACACCGGCTATTTTGGTGCTCTTGAAATAAAAACAATGGTCAACCTGCTAAAGGTAGTCGATAACAAGCAGCAGGATATACCCCTATTGTCAGTCCTACGCTCACCAATTGGTGGCTTTAGTGCCCAGGAGCTTATAGATGTACGGATAGCTAGCCCTGCAAAAACCTTTTATGAGGCAGTTCTTGACTACATAGGAGCAAATCAAGGTAAAATCTCAGACCGCCTAAAAGGCTTTTTTGACCGTATAGGGACCTGGCAGCAATATGCAAGATATATGACAATGGAGGACTTTCTATGGAAGCTTTACATGGAGTCAGGCTATTATTATTATGTGGGGGCAATGCCCGGAGGTATACAAAGGCAGGCTAACTTACGACTCCTCCTTGACCGGGCAGGACAATTTCAACAAACCTCAATAAAGGGGCTCTTTCGTTTTATCCACTTTATAGACAAGCTGACAGGTAGTAGTGGAGATATGAGGGTGGCCAAAGCCCTGGGCGAAAATGAAAACCTAGTCCGTATAATGAGCGTACACAAAAGCAAGGGGTTAGAGTACCCCATATGCATAGTGACAGGCCTGGGGAAAAGGTTTAATATGAGGGATTCAAATGCCCCCTTCCTTGTGCACAAGGACCTAGGTCTTGGGCCTAAGTATACTAACCCTGAAACAAGGCAAACCTTTGATACCATAGCAAAATCAGCAATAAAGCAGGCAAGCCAGCTAGAGAGTTTATCTGAGGAGATGCGTATTCTTTATGTTGCCCTTACAAGGGCAAAGGATAGGCTGATACTAATAGGCTCAGCAGGTGGGCTTGATAGGGCAGCCCAAAAATGGGCTAACAAGCTGACCCCCTATACCTTGTCTCGGGGGACTAGTTATCTTGACTGGATATGCCCGGTACTCATGCGGCATGAGGATGGAGCCTGCCTACGCGACCTAGCAGGCCAAGAAGACCTCTTCCTAGGTGAGGATATCCAACCAAACCAAGGGCCATCTAGCTGGCATATCAAGGTATACGATCGCAGTGACATATCCTCTAGGGTAAGGGATGTATCAGACCAAAAGAACAAGCTAAAAGAAGAGCTAAAGAGCCCGGCTATTGAGGATAATGACCTTGCTAAAATAATTGAGCAACGCTTTTCGCACATATATCCCTATAAATCTGCATCGGGGGTACCATCCAAGCTGACGGTAACTGAGATAAAAAAGATAAATACACCCGAGGCCCTATACAAGGTACCTATTTTAATAGAACACCCTAAATTTACTGAAAGTAGAAAGCATTTTACCGCCGCTGAAAGAGGCAGTATTGTGCATTTTGTCATGCAGCATCTTGACTTAAAAGGTGTTGGCGGGGAGGATGAGATCGCAGACCAGCTAAAAGAGATGACTAGGCTTGAGCTCTTGACTCCAGAGGAGGCGGCAGCCACAGATATAGCCACTATAGCGAAATTTTATAAAAGTGAGACTGGAAGACGCATTATATCAGCTGACCCCCTATGGCGTGAGCTGCCCTTTAACTATAAAAAGGAGGCCAGCGAAGTCATCGATGGTCTTGACATAGAGGGAGAGACCCTATTGATACAGGGTGTTATAGATTGCTGCTTTGTAGAGGATGGTAAATGGGTACTTATAGACTACAAGACTGACTGGATTGCCAATGAATCCGATATAGATAGGGCAGTAAATAACTATCGGGTACAGCTGGAATTGTATTCTGAGGCCTTAGAGCGGCTCAGTGACAAGCCTGTTGGAGAGCGGATTTTATACCTGCTGAATATAGGCAGGGCTATATCCATCTAGTGAATAAAGGCTATTCCAACCTAAAGTTTGCATGACACCATCATATATGTTATAAAGAAAACGTAAGTTTGAATGATAATGGAGGGTCTAGGATGATTGATTTCTTGCGTGACAAGCTTTTAGAATACAACCTTGCAGACAATTGGCAGGACGGCGGCGGACAGTTTTGGGCATCCATTCTTGCCTATGCTGGGACAATATTTCTTATATTACTTATCTGTCTATTTACACATATAATACTCAAAAAGGTCATCATAAGAGCTATTAAGGTCTATGCTGATAGGAGTAAAAATAAATGGGATGATGCTTTTGTAGACCATGGCGTGCCAGATAGACTGGTTAAAATAGCGCCTGCTATAATAATCTACCTATTTGCTTCAGTATTTCCAGACAACATAGAGCTATGGATAGGGCGGCTGGCATCTTCCTATATTATATTTATGGTTATATATACGATTTTTCCAGCCCTGGATAGCCTTGACACCATATACAGCAAGCAGGAGGTTTCAAGAGAAAGACCTATAAAGGGCTTGCTCCAGGTAGCCAAGATTATTTTAGTAATTTTAGGCGCCATACTCATTCTTGCTGTACTTATGGATAGTTCACCCTGGGTGCTCCTTAGTGGTATTGGTGTTTTCTCAGCCGTCTTGATGTTAGTGTTCCAAAATACCATTTTAGGCTTTGTGGCAGGGATACAGCTATCTGGCAATGATATGGTCAGGGTTGGCGACTGGATTGAGATGCCCAAATATAATGCAGACGGGGACATTATAGAAATTACCCTCCACACAGTAAAGGTACAAAATTTTGATAGGACTATTACAATGATTCCAACCCATGCCATGATATCTGACTCCTTTAAAAACTGGCGAGGCATGTTTAGTGCAGGGGGTAGGAGGATAAAACGGTCTGTATACATAGATATGTCAAGTGTAAGCCTTTGTACAGAGGAGATGCTCTCGAGATATGAAAAATTCCACCTTATTAAGGATTATATACAGGAAAAGCAGGTTGAGATAGACAATTATAACCAGGAGCATGATATAGACCCTAGCCAGCTGGTGAATGGACGCCGGATGACCAACCTAGGGACCTTTAGGGCTTATGTTGTCGAATACCTTAAAAACCACCCCAAGATCCACAAGGATATGCTGATAATAGTCCGGCAGTTGCATCCTGAGCCAAATGGAATACCTATAGAAATCTATGCATTTACAAATGACACCAAGTGGAAAAACTATGAGGGGATACAAAGTGATATTTTCGATCATATACTAGCTATTGTCCCCCAGTTTGACCTAAGGATTTTTCAAAACCCATCTGGTGCTGATATGAAGCAGATACTTAGTGATAAAAAGCAACTTAGCCTACTAGATAAGACAGCCAAGGATTCAAGTGAAGGGTAGGATAAAATAAAGACACTCTAATTAGAGTGTCTCTAATTCCCACTAATAATATTATTCAGCAAGCAGGCCAAAGGGACCGTACCCTTGACTCACTAGATGCAGCGTACGGAGTGAAA
>DASRNC010000267.1:0-8564 GCA_035647595.1 Bacillota bacterium
TCGTCATTGTGCCCACTATCTACTAATGTCCTCTTTTCAGCAAGTGGTCTGCAAGTCAGGAATCCTCCAAGTGTGACATGAGCCTGTCTGCATCAGAGATGAGAAAGTTGCCCCTGTCAAGCTGCCAATACTGGGAGCCTACATTGGACTCTGCGATTCTACTGACAAGATGGGGGTGACATGTCATTATAAATACCTGGTGGGTCCTGCTCAGCCTTTCAAGCAAGCCTACAGCTTTGGCCAGGTGACTGGGATCAAAGTTGACAAAGGAGTCATCTATTATTACAGGGGCAGGTTTTGAGCCTATTATCCTGCCTAGCCTGACCGCCAAAAATACCTGTTCACGTGTACCACGGCTGAGGACATCGACACTTTCCTGGCTGGAACCATCGGAGAGGGTGAAGGTATAGGCAAGGCTTGAAAAATCATCATCAGGCATAATCCCCTTATATTCACCATCTGTTAACTCTAGTAGCATTTCCCGGGCCGGTTTTAAAAGCTCGTCACTCATCTTTTCAAGGAAGGATTTTTTTATACTTGAGCACATATAGGATGCTGTCCTAAGGAGTGCGTACCTATAGGCTAGTGGCCTCAAGCTGGCGCGCCCTTGGTCAATTTTCCTATGTGCAGTCTCTAGCTTGGCGCTCTCTTCAAGTGCCCTTATCCTGTCACTGGCTGTCTGGATTTTCTTTGTAAGGTCAGTCAGGTCCTGTCCTAGGCTGCTTAGTTGGGCCCGTTTATTGTTGTAGTCCACATCAAGCTCGTCAGCCCTTATGTATTCCTCATAGAGCTTATGTAAATATTGGCTGACATCTCCATCCGCCAAGCCTCCTGTCATAGTGGCAGCCCTTCTTAACCTTTCTGTGTCCCCCAGCCTTTTAATCCCATCATTTAGAATGTCTCTTTCCTTGACAAGCTCCAAATAGCTTTTTTTGCTCTCTGACTTTTTCATAAAGTCTGCAACCAGGCCCTCTATAGGTGTATCAAGGCTATCGCTGGTCCCCTCGCCCATGAGATCTCGTAGCTTGCCCTCCTGGCTTGCTAGCTCTGATTCCTGCCTTTTAAGGGTAGCCACTTGCTCCAACAAGGCATACCATTTGGCCACCTGGTGCTCTATTGCTTGGTAGGCAGTAGCTGCATCCTCGGCCAGCATATCCTCGGCCAGCATATCCTCGGCCATCCTATCCTGGTCACCCTTTTGGTCCCCTTCTGCAAGGTCATTTAGGAGGGCTTGGATTTCCTCCAGCTCCTCCCTGACAGATTTACTGATTTCCTTAAAATCTTGCTCATCTGTGTTAAGGCCACCTATATCCCCTTGTAGAGATACTAGTGCATTATAATATTTTAGGGTCGTATCAGCATCATAGTCCATGCTAGACCCAAGTGCCCCCTTTATACTGTCGAGTCTATCCCTTATCTCTTGATCTTCTTCATTGACCTCGTCTATTTTGGGCTCTAGGTCCTTTAGCAGTTTCTCTATATTCTCAAGGTCCACGCTTATATCCTGCTGCCTCTTTCTTGTTTCCTTTTGCAAGGAGCTCCTTATGATTGCGTACACTGCTGAACCCAGGATACCAAATCCCCCTACAATCAGGCCAGCCAGTTCATTAAGGCCGTACAATAGAGCGCCTAGTATTACAGAGCTAACAAAGGCTAAAATATAAGAACGGAGGGACCCAGCCATAGAAGTATCCTTGATGGTTTGCTGGCCTATTACGAGCCTGTCCCTTTCCTCCAAGTAGTCATCCCTTTGGCCCAACAGGTCTTTTGTGTCAGTTCTTATCTCCTTTGACCTTTGCCCTAGCTTGAGTAGCTCTGATTCATTTGTTATTGAATAAAGGGGCAGGTCTTCTATCCTGCCTTGCTCCTCCTTGCTATCAGAAAGGCCCAAGCCCAAGATTTTTTTGGTGATTATTTCACTACTGCTTTTCACCCTTGCCCTTAGCTGCCCTACATTGTCTAGCCTTTCCTTGATTGCAGGTAGCTTGAAATTGGCAGCTTGAATCCTATCCCTAAGGGCAAATACCCGCCCTATGGTGCCACCAGTATCAGATTCCGTCTCTAGCCTAGCCCCTATGTTGTAGTAGGCCTCATCCCTTGTTTCTTCTATTTCCTTGTAACGCTCATAGTTGTTCTCCACCAATTTTAATTTATCATGGGGGAAATCATCACTTATGTCTTTACCTTCATGTCGCCCTAATTGGGATTCCTTTTCCTTTAAAGTCCTAATATCCTCATAGCTATTTTTAAGTGCCTCCAGGATGTCAATCTCAGCCTTTAAAATGGCATCAGCTTGCTCATTTTTCCGCTTTTTCTCACTTAGGCCCTCTCTTTCCTTGCTGGCATCATTGTGTTCGTCTAGCTGTGAAAGGGCTTGCTCCTTTTCAACCAGGCCCTGCCCTATCTTTTCTGTAAAGGGCTTGAAGGTTCTAAACTTGTGGCCTCCCCTTTTGCCACCAATATCGTCTGCTTCCTTTGTGAGCTGTTTTTCTAGATCTATTATTTGGGCCACATCCTTGTAGCCTCCACCTAAAATCACAGACTGGAGCTGGGAGATTTCATCTCTTCCAAGACCCTCTGGCTTTTGCGTCAACTCATCTAGGCTAATGGTATAAAGGTGCTTGTAGCTAAATTCATCAGGGAATAAATCATCTATGGTATAGGATTTACCTGGGGGCGGTGACAGGCTTGGGGCAGACCTTCCCTCTATCCGTAGGGTACATTTATCCTTGTCTCCCGCAGCTAGGATATCGGCCTCAACCAAGTACTTTGAAGTGGCCGGCGGTAGTCCCTTGGTCCTTGTAAAGCCAGAGCCAAGGTGGCTTAGTAGGTCCATAAAGGTAGACTTACCTGCACGGTTCTTGCCTCCTACAACCACTATACCAGGATGTATATTCTCTAGTATTTGGTTGCGTAGTATACCAAAGTCTCCTATGAAAAGTCTCTTTATCCTCAACTACTATTCACCTACCCCGTCTATTAGCTTTTCTAAAATCAGCTGCTTGGCATGTTGGCCCATCACTTTAAAGGTTTCGTCGTCAAGATAAAATTTTAGGTCATCCTTGTCCTCCGGGTCCTCATGGCTTGTCCAAAGGCCGCCCATCTTGGCCTTTAAACTGTTTGCCTCTTCCTCATCTTGTAAAAGTGCTGCCATCGTTTGGTCTAACATATCGATTATTCGTGAGTGGTCAGATAAGATATCCTTCGTTATTGGCATGGCTGTCCTGATTTGGATAGAGTCAGTCCAGACAAAAGGAGAGAGACCAGACAGGCGTTTCCGTAAACCCTGGGCCAGGTCTGATTCTGCATCATCTGATAGGTCCCTTAATAGCTTGTGCAGCTCACCCCTGCCCCTTATAATCCACCTGACCACATAGCCCTGTGTGTCTTGGGACCCGCCCTTGCTAGTAATTGCTGGTAGGTCCACCAGCAGCTTGTTAGCCTCAAACGCAGCCAACCCTCGCGCCCTATCTAAAATATAGTCCTCAAGCTCATCTAAGCTCCCTGCAGCCCTTAAGTCCTCTGAGGAAATATCAATCTCTATGCTTGTATAGATTACAGGTGAAGTCACCATATAGGTCATAGATGCATTGCCGCTCCTATCCACCTCAACTAGATAGGCTCCACCTAGGCCCTGCTCGCCAAAGTCTCTCCCCTGTGGTATACCAGGGTAGGCAATGACCGGCCCTTGACTGTTTACTATTTCCGGCTTGTGTACATGTCCCAGGGCCCAATAATGGATGTGGGGATTTTTCATAAGCTGGGTAGCCGTCGCTGGTGTATATTTTTTATCACTTGGATCTAACTGGGTATGAAGCATGGCGATGTTGAATATCCCGTCACCTGGCATATCAAATTCCTCGTACACAGGCTTGCTAACCCATTTGGTTTTGTAGGATTGTCCTACAAGACGGGCTAGGGTTTGACCCTCTCTTTTTATCTTATATACCTGGTGCTTGTCCGCAGGAAAGACAAAAACATTGTCAGGTAGCTTGAAATACTCCCATTGCTTATTTAATGGGTCATGGTTGCCAGCAATCACATAAAGGTTGATTCCCCTATCACCAAGCATCCTGCACATTTGTATGAAAAATTGATTTGCAAATACGTTTTTTGAGTCGCTATCATATAAATCACCTGCTAAAAGTAAAAAATCCACCCCTTGGTCTATGGCCCCTATGCATAGCCTCTCAAATGCATCATAGACAGCTTCCCTAGCATAGGCTGCCATCTCTTGGTCTGGACTGTCAATATGGAGCAGGCTCCCTAGGTGTATGTCTGCGGTGTGTATGAAACGAAAATGGCTCAAAGCATATACCCCCTCTGCCGAGCGTTTATTTAGGTTGCACTTAGTGCTTTTATCTACCTATTGCTTGTCTTTAATTATATCATAGGTATGGCTCTTATTCACCATTTGCCTTATGGTAGGTTCTATAGCGGTTTGAGGGGCTTAGAAATGAAAGAACTCCGGTGTTTGCCGGAGTTCTCTGCTTGGTTCATCCTTTATGTACCTCTTTTTTCACGTTCTCTAAAAAGTAATGTTATGCACCAGATGCCAGCCAAACCAACCAGACCATATACTATCCTGCTGAGGAAGGCTTCCTGTCCACCAAATAAAGATGCCACTAAATCAAACTGGAACAGGGCTATGAGCAACCAGTTTATCGCTCCGATAATAACGAGAACCAGCGAAACTCTATCCATTGCTTCAACTCCTTTTTTTATAAAAGTAAGCTACAATGGTATTATTAACGATTGTACGAAAAATAACCGTTTTTTTTTGGTCCTAGGTCAAGACGCCCACTTCTATAAGTGGCGCGTTAAGCCTTATTTTTTGCCCTTTTACGTACTAATATAAGGACTCCTCCAAATAGGACAAGTAGGCCAAGGGGTACTAGAAATACAAGTCCCTTCATGTCCAAGAGTGGCCCTTCCTCCTGCTCCTTAGGCTCGGTGTCTGATCCTAAACCACCAGCTCCATCAAAGGTGGCTGTCAAACTAATAGCCTGGTCTAGCCTTAGGGTTATTTCAAGCTCATCCTTGACCTCCTCTGGCACATCTCCCTCCCAGCCAGTAAAGCTGCTACCCTCATAGGGATGGGCGCTTATAGTGACGGGAAATTCATTGAAATACATGCCGGTCCAGGGATATGGCATATCTGCTATGCCTACCTCGTCCTTCTTTATATGGACATTATTCACCTGGATGTAGCCCTTGTCGTCGTTGCAATCGAGTGTTAGTCGAGAAGTACCCTTGAGTTTAAGCACATTGTTTAACTGACTATACATGGCACCCGGCCTGTTTTGTGCAAAATTTGCAAGTACGTTTACCCTGTGCTGCCAGTCATTAATTGAACCCATTGTATTCCACCTATAAATATGTTCCTCTATCTCTGGCTTGTATAGGTTTTCAAAGTCATTTATCTTTGCCAGCACCCTGGCAGGTGAGAAGGAGGAGTTTAGGTGGTCGGCAAATCCACTGACAAAGCTAGTTTTAAATTCATCATTTTCCATCAAGCTTCTTAGTAAAAAGGTGGACCAATCAGGGTTTGGCCAATCGGACCTGCCTGCCTCCATAGCTAAGGAAAGGGTCTGATGGTTGTGGCCATCATTGCCCTTGTAGAGTCCAAAGCCAAAGTCAACATCGTATACGATCCACCGCCAGCGTCCATCTAACCTGCCTGCATCCTCAATGTATTCATCAGTCCTGACTCTCCAAAATTTTATATTATTACCTGGCCAGTCATCGTTGGCAAAATATATTTGACTGATTTGATAATCAATAAAGTTGTCAACATCCATCTGGGTGTTTATATACTCGTAATGCTCATTTTCCGATATATTATTTCGCTTTATATATTCGATCATTCCCTTGTAGTGGGCCTCATCACCTGATACGCCCTCAGTCAGCCAGCCATCACCTTCGAGTATGGCTACCCGATTTCTATCTACATCATATTTATTGGAAATATAATGGTCATCTATCCGGTCTCGGGCATTTTGTATCCCCCAGTACTCACCGTTTATAAATATAATGACAGGTCTGCTTGACTGCATATCAAGCCCCGTGTGGAATACAAGGTCCTGCATAAAGGCATCACGGAAGTAAGAATCCCAAAAGTCATTTCCTCCGTTTCTAAACAATAGCCGCTTGTATCTGGTCAAGGGACTACCGTCGTATTTGGTGGCTCCAGGAAAAATCTCATGCTCCATTCGGTTTTGGGCATCATACTCTGACCTGGCATATATCCTCAATGTTTTCTGTATGGTAGCACGGCTTGCACCACCATGAATCCTGACTCCGGCGTTTAAGGCAAAGGCAGTGGAACCATCAGTTTCAAAGAACTCAACATATGCTGGCCTCTCCCATTGGCGTCCCCTTTGAGAATAGTTGCCATCCCTTTCATAATCCTCTTTCCAGGGTTCATAGTTGTCATCATATATTTTACCTGGCACATAAATACCACGTTCATAACCAAACAAATCATCTGGGTCACAAACAATGGACACTACTGGGAATATATATCGGTCACTAAGCTCTTTGTCTACAAAATACGTGCGCGTTACAGGCTCACTGGCCTCATAGCCCTGCTTGAAGACCCTGGCCCTAATGACATTTCCCTTAAATACATTGGTTCTTGGTTTATTGCCATGAGGGGCAGTTTGTATTTCAGATAAATTGTTGGGTTCATTTGTCCTATTTCCTATACTGATGGGTGACTCATAGCGCAAGGAGCCCTCATCTGGTATTGAGCCATCAAGGGTATAATATATGACAGCCCCCTCTTCCTTTGTAGATAGGGTAAGCAAAAACTCCTCACCATACCAGCCACTATCATGGGATAGGACCGGTGGATAGGCCTTTGAATCAATTGCCCCTACCCTCTCTAAATTAAAACTCCCCATTGAAAAAATGACTAATAAGGCGACTATAGCGATTTTACCTATTGAAGAAATTCCTTTGTGGTGCATGTATACCTCCAGTCTTATATAAGGCCATTGTCAGCAAAACTATAGTGTTTTCCACCTGCTACGATTATATGATCCACTACCCTAATAGATACAGTATCACATGCCTCAATTATTTTTCTAGTTGCATCTATGTCCGCTCCCGAGGGGTTAAGGCTACCCCCTGGATGGTTATGGGCTAGGATGAGTCCTGTGGCTTGGTGCCGCAGGGCAGTTTGGACTATCTCTCTAGGATAAACAGGTGCCGTATCAATGGTTCCCTCATGTACCAATGCAGAGTGTGTAACCCTGTTTTGAGCATCTAGACATATGACATAAAAAACCTCTGTCAGCCTGCCACTAAAGAGGGTCGTTGTGTACTCGCCAGCCTTTCGGGTACTGGAAAGCCGCGGCCTGTCACCCCATTTATCGTTTAAATACCTGCGACAAAGCTGTGGCATCAAGGAAAGAATAACTGCTGTATTTTTGCCTACGCCCTTTACCGTCTGCAGCTCCTTGGGGTCTGCCTCTAGGACTGCGGAAAGAGAGCCGTACTTGTCAATCAGCTCGTGGGCAAGCGGATTGGTATCCTTGTAGGGTATTGCATAAAATAAGAGGAGCTCCAATACCTGGTGCTGGTCAAAGCAGTCGAGCCCTTCCTTTAAAAAACGGTCTTTGAGTCTATCCCTATGCCCAGTATGCATTGACGGCCACCTCCGGTTGCTTTATAAGATCTACTAGCAATAAGCTCCTACTTCTCCAAAGTGGCGAGTAGCTCACTAGTGTAGTACTTATATTCTACAAACCATCTACTAGTCCTGCAAGAACGTACAAAGTTGTGCATACAAGACATAAGGGACAAGCTCTTAGGTCGAGCTATTTTTCTGTCCCTCTTCATTTTGCCAAACAAAAAAGCCCTCGCTAAAGGGCCTTATATTGTGCTTATTTATCTGGCTTTCAACTTTACTTCTTTTACGCCCCTGCTAGTCTACCGATCTGCCGTGCAGGCTTGCAATTCAGCCACAAAATCATTTAGATGGGCGAGCTTGTCAGTATCAGAAAGGCTTAGAAAGCCCTTGCATGCTTTGGCCAATGCCTTGTGCTGGCTGCCGAGCCTACTCACCTGCTCCCGTTCCCTGTTCATAGCTGCATTTAAGAGGGTGACCTCATTACTTAAGTCTCTGATTTTCCAATCGTAGCTATTCATGTAGTCAACACCACTTTTGTTGGCAACCGCTAAATTTGATAGGTCTCTCAGCCCTATAATAAGGTCAGTTAGGGATGAAATGTTTATACTTTTCATATTGCTTATAAACTGTCCCATAAGGTCAAGAAGTTGGCCATTCGAGTCATTATCCATGGGAGTATAGTATTTGTTACCATACTGACTAGGATAATTGCTTGCATGGTTAGTAGGGTTGTTGGTGTGATTTTTATACACATTTGATGATATACCCCTTATACGCATTCTAGTATATGGGTTAAAGGATACCTTACCCTCCTCCTCAAGCTCCCTAATTATCTCCCTTACATAGTCTGGCTCCCTTGCGATTATACTCCTATACTTATTTTGCAGCCTTATCAATACTCTTTTGTCACCACCGCTTAGCCTATTGG
>DASRNC010000268.1:0-3773 GCA_035647595.1 Bacillota bacterium
GTCTAAAACAATCAAAATTATTACAATTATTATACCTAGAATTGGAACAGGTCCTGGCTCATCCTCAGCCCCACTATCAGGATAATACTCGCTACCCTCAAACTCATAGCCATACTCCCCATAGACCTGTGTGATAATAGCATCAAAGCCTTTTTTTATACCTAGGCTATAATCACCAACAGCAAAGTCTGGGACCATATATTGGTCCTGGATCCTGCCAGTCCTGCCATCTGGGAGGGCACCCTCTAGACCATAGCCTACCTCTATCCTTGATTGTCTGCCACCTACATCGACTAGGATAAGCACTCCATTATTGTCCTGGGCTGACCCTATACCCCACTCCCTAAATAAGCCTAAGGAGAAATCCTCTAAAGATGCATCCTCAAGACTCGAAAGTGTTACCACAACTATCTGAGCACCAGTTCGTGCTTCCAGCTCAGCTGTAGCACTTTCAATATGGCTCCGCACATCACCACTTATTACATTGGCGTAGTCATTAACATAAAAAGCCTGGGTTGGAGCTGGGTATTCGGTTGCCCCTGCCATTGGGGATAAACATAAAAATACTCCTAGAATTACAAGCAGTAATATGCTAATACGACGCACTAGAATTCTCCTTTAAGCACCAAATAGGTCACCCACATCTGGGTTTTCTCTATTTTCCTCAGATGTCTCAAAATAATCCATCCTGTCAAAACCAAACATATTAGCTAGAATATTAGTAGGGAACCTGCGGATAGATGTATTAAGGTCTCTAGCTGCGTTATTATAATCTCTTCTTGCATTGGCTATCCTGTTCTCTGTACCAGCCAGTTCATCCTGTAGCTGGATAAAATTTTGGTTTGCCTTAAGGTCGGGGTATGCCTCTGAAATAGCAATTAATCGATTTAGTGCACCAGATAGCTCTTCACTAGCCTCAGCAGTTTCAGCCGTATTACCAGCACCAGCTAGCCTTGCTCTAGCATCAGATACACTTTCGAAAATTTCTGTCTCATGGGCAGCATATTGTTGAACTGTTGCAACCAAGTTAGGAACCAAATCGCTCCTTCTCTGAAGCTGGTTGTCAATTTCACTTACACTAGTCTCTGCTGCTTCACTCTTATTTACCAACCCATTATAGCCACCTACTACTGATATTAACAGTACAGCTACAATGGCCACTACTGCAATTAATACCTTTGTTCCTGTCTTCAAACTAATCTCTCCTTAAAATCTTGATAATATATTGTATGCAAGTCTAATCTAACTCATTGCACTATTGCTCTCCTACTAGGTCATTCTTTTTCACTTATTCTTAACGTACAGTGTTAATAATACCATACATCCTAACAGATGCAATAGTTTTACGCAGAAAAAAACGGGTCACACCCTAATATATATAAGCTAAGTGACCCGTTTTTAAACACTTTTTTTACTTAAATTTCATAGGCCGTTGAGTATCCAGACCTGACTGCCATACCGATATTACTGACATCCACCGCGTCACCTATGGTTTTTACGACCGGTGCAGTTCCTGCAAAGCTGTCTATCAAGGCTTGGTCAGGTTTGTAGCCGACTGACAATACCACTGCGTCCACCTCTCTCTTGACGCTTTCTCCACTTTTTACATTTTCCATCTCAATTGAGCCGTCCTCAATCCTTGTAAGCTTGTGGGAGGTGAGGTATTCTGTTTTTTCCTCAGACAATCGACTGGTTACGTCCATGAGATTTTGCACATATGAGCCAGGAGCAATTTCCTCTAGCATCTCTACTATTAGTGTCTTGTTACCCTCTACCTGTAAGAGTTCTGCGGTTTCTAGTCCTGTCAGGCCTGAACCAACAACAGCAACTGTCTTGTCCTTTAGGTCTACGCTACCACTGAGTATATCCTCTACCGAATATACGTGTGGCCTATCTGCACCCGGGATATCTAAAGTAATAGGCTTGGCTCCTAGAGCAAGCAGTACTACATCCGGCTTTAGCGCCTTTACGCTTTCAGGGTCAGCCTCTTGCTCTAACCTAACATCAATCGTAGAATCACCGATTAGCTTTTCATAGTATTCCATAAACCAGCCCAGCTGGTCTTTTTTTGGCGGGTTCATCCCGATACGCACCTGTCCTCCAATACCGTCTGACTTTTCAAATACTACTGCCTCATGGCCATGGTCTGCCAATGCCTCTGCTGCTGCTAGGCCTGCAGGACCAGCACCAACTATGACTACTTTTTTTGGGTCTTTAGTCTTGCCACGTTCAGGATATTTAGCCTCAAAGCCTGTTAGGGGATTAACCGCACAAACTACCTGACTTCCCTTATTTAATTCCTCAAAGCAAAACAGGCAGGAGATGCATTTACGTATATGGCCACCATTGCCCTCAATAGCCTTATTGGCGAAATCAGGGTCAGACAAGAGTGGACGACCAATGGAAGCAAAGTCGACTACACCCTCCTCTAGTAATTGTTCAGCCACTTCTGCTTCACGAATCTTGGAAACTGCAATTACAGGTAGGCTAACTTCATCCTTTATAGCTTTTATAAAGTCTTTACGCCAGTTTTGAGGGAAGGACACAGGCTCAATTGCGAAGTTCATACTCTCATAGGTACCACAGGATACATTGATTGCATCTACTCCTTCAGCCTCGCAAGCCTTTGCTATCCTTATGCCCTCTGTTAAATCAATATATTTTTCATCTACTCCAATCTCTGCTAAAAACTCATCAACGGAGAGCCTGACTGATACAGCTATCTTGCGGTCCGTCTTTTCAAATACATCTTGGATAATCTCACGCATAAACCGCATCCGATTGTCAAAAGACCCCCCATACTCATCATCCCGTTTGTTGGAAAATGGACTCATAAATTGATTTATCAAATATCCATGGGCACCGTGGATCTCCACCCCATCTGCGCCTGCCTCCATAGCTCTTTTAGCTGTATCACCAAATTGTCCTACTAGTGCCTTGATCTGCTCCTTTGTCAAAGCCTTTGTAGGCTGCTTGGTAACTGAGCTAGGAATCGCCGATGGTGCTAGCACATGGTCTAATCCTGTAAACATTGCTACTCCCTGTCGGCCGGAATGCTGAATCTGAACAAAGACCTTGGATCCATGCTTGTGGATCTCATCTACTAAACGCTTGAATCCTGGTATGTAGGAATCATCAGCAAGGCTAAGCTGATTGGGACCTGCTGTCCCATCTTCGTTGTTGATCCTCACTATACCTGTAATAATAAGGCCAGTGCCTCCCTTTGCCCGTGCTCCATAATAGGCTATAGAAGTATCAGACACTGTGCCATCTGGATTAGCTGTTAAATCGCCCATGGGGGCCATTACTAGCCGGTTTTTAAGCTCGACATTGCCTATCCTTCCCTTTTGCCCTAGTATACTTGTCATTTAATCACCTTCCCGTGTTTTAATAGATACGATACTGCTATGTATTATTACCAAAATCCTGAAAACTACTGATTCTAATGTTAATGTCCTATAGACTATAGATACCCGGTTTTTGCCTCTTTAATCATATACCAGAAAAACGACAGCAAAGATAAAAGAGGTTAAGGTATAATAAATATAGATAGAAATGGACGTACAGAATACCTTGCCGAATGGAACAATAGAAGACGTAGTAAATGAGGTTAAATATATGTACGATTGCTTCCACACACCAAAGGGCGGACTACTTTTAGCAGCTGGAAATGGTATTATGGGAGACACCCCTCTTGAAAGCATAGAAACTATGCTGACAGCCATGGTGAAACTGTAAGCTAGTGTAAAAATTCTATGTCTCTGGTGAAAAAC
>DASRNC010000269.1:0-2421 GCA_035647595.1 Bacillota bacterium
CTACAATGTTATAAAGAATAATATGGGACGAAAGGAAAAGAAGTTATGGTCAGAAAAGTCAAAAGGACAGCAAATCAAGCTCTATAAAGCTGATAATGAACGAGATGAAGCAGAGTTTATTTGCAGTGAGATTACTTCCCATATTGCTAGTGGAGCTAGTTATCAAGATATAGCTATTCTTTATAGGATGAATGCACAATCACGTGTACTTGAAGAGTCTTTGATGAAATACAGCCTGCCCTACAACATTTATGGTGGCCTTAGGTTCTATGATAGGATGGAAATAAAGGACATCATATCCTATCTAAGAGTCATGGACAATCCAAGTGACGATGTCAGCCTGCAACGGATAATAAATGTGCCTAGAAGGGGCATAGGTGACACAAGCCTTGAAAAACTAAAGAATGTAGCCCAGGAGAGACAGGATCATTTATTTAATGTGATTGTTAAATTCGACGAGGATATTTTAGGCAGGACGGCTAGTAAAGTAAAAGAGTTTGCCCAGATACTTTTAAGACTAATTGATAAGAAGGACAAGCTCTCACTCACTGACCTTCTGCAGGAGCTACTTGAAGAGTCAAACTACCTAGGATCACTAGAAAAGGAAAACTCTATAGAAGCAAGCTCTAGAATAGATAATATAAAGGAATTTGTATCTGCAGCAAAAGAATTTGAAGAGGGCAATCCCCAGGCAGGCTTGACAGAGTTTTTGGAAAGCATAGCCTTGATCGCTGATATTGATAGGCTGGAGACCCATGATGACAGTGATAATGGTTCTGTTTCCTTAATGACAATGCACAGTGCCAAGGGCCTTGAATTCCCTACTGTTTTTGTTACAGGACTTGAAGAAGGACTTTTCCCACATTCCAGGTCCATGGAGTCAGATGAGGAGCTTGAGGAGGAAAGAAGGTTGTGCTATGTGGGAATTACTAGGGCCAAAAATTTACTTTACATTTCCCACGCCGTAAGGAGAACACTATATGGGAACGCTATCTTTAATACACCCTCTAGATTTATAAGGGAAATCCCAAGAGACCTAATTGAAGACCTCTCCAGAGATTCACTAGATAGGACTGTAAATATTAGCAAGCCTAGTTCAAGGCACCAAGACCTATTGTTGGGAAGAAAGCCGAAACCTATAGAAAAGACCAAAGCAAAGCAAAGGGGAAGATTCAATCTCGGTGATAAGGTACATCATACCCAGTTTGGTGACGGCACAATAGTTTCCATTAATGGCCGGGATAGCGATTTGATCTTAAAGGTAGCCTTTATCCAGGGCGGTATAAAAAGCTTTCTCGGAAGCCTTGCCCCCCTCAAAAAAATATAAAATAAGACAGGTGTTGAGTGATGGATTTGGAACAAGCAAAAGACCGGTTAGAGTATCTGATCACTGAGGTTGACAAGCATAACTACAATTATTACGTTTTGGATAGGCCTATTATTAGCGATGCAAATTTCGATAAACTACTCAAGGAGATTATAGGAATAGAGGAAAGATTCCCAGAGCTAAAAAGAGGGGATTCACCTACACAAAAAGTCGGTGGCCTAGCTTCAGCTACATTTGCGCCAGTTGTTCATGCAGTGCCTATGCTTAGTCTTAGCAATGCTTTTGATGAAGGCGACCTATTGGATTTTGACCGACGAGCAAATGGTTTAGCTAAAAATAAGGTAGAATATGTTATGGAGTATAAAATTGATGGCCTATCGGTTTCCTTAGAGTATGAAAAAGGTGTTTTTGTACGAGGAGCAACACGGGGCGATGG
Organism: Bacillota bacterium; assembly: GCA_035647595.1. GTDB lineage: Bacteria > Bacillota > Clostridia > Caldicoprobacterales > DTU083 > UBA3906. The sequence goes on from DASRNC010000269.1 coordinate 1,764, forward strand.
GTTTACAGGTGAGGATATAACCAACAATCTTAAGACTATAAAGTCTATACCTCACAGGTTAAAAAAACCTCTTGATATCATCGTTAGAGGCGAAGTGTTTATCCCAAAAGATGAGTTTCGAATATTGAATATAAGGCGACAAGAAGAAGGCATGCCCTTGTTTGCCAATCCAAGGAATGCAGCAGCTGGTTCTTTGAGGCAGCTAGACCCAAGGATTACAGCCTCACGGCCCCTTGATATATTTATTTTTAATATAGAGCAGGTTGAGGACCTTGCCCTGGACACTCACTCAAAGGGTTTAAGCCTAATTAAAGAGTTAGGCATAAAGGCTAATCCACTAATATTGAAAACAGTATCCATACAAGATGTTATTGAAATGTGCCAAGAATGGAATACTAAAAGACACGGGCTTAATTTCGATATAGATGGGCTTGTGATAAAGGTTAATTCTCTTGAACAAAGAGCTTTACTCGGCAACACTACAAAAAGTCCTAGATGGTCGATAGCATTCAAGTTTCCAGCAGAGCAAAAGACCAGCAAAATAAAGGATATAGTTATACAGGTTGGGCGTACAGGCATCTTAACACCTACTGCAATACTAGAACCAACGCTGGTAGCAGGCTCTGTGATATCCCGGGCAAGCCTACATAATGAGGAC
>DASRNC010000270.1:0-3048 GCA_035647595.1 Bacillota bacterium
AATTAGTGCGACGATAATACATATACCCACAATAATAACTGGAATTATACTAGGGCCTATAGCAGGTTTGATAATGGGAATTCTGCTAGGCTTTACATCATTAATACACGCCTTAACAAGACCAGCCACTATTTTAGATCCATTTTTTATAAATCCCCTGATATCAGTCCTACCCCGTATGTTTATAGGAGTAATCTCTTATTATGTATACCGGTTCTTTAATAACCTAAATATCTCCATATCAAGCTTATTTGCAGGGGTTGCAGGAAGCCTTACCAACACTGGTCTAGTCTTTCTAATGCTATATATTGTATACGCAAAACAAGTAGCTGAAGAGGTCGGTATTGCCTTCAAGGCAATAGTAATCTCCGTATTTACAACCAATGCCATAGCAGAAGCAGCCGTCTCAGCTATTATTACGGCTGTAATAGTAACCGTTTACAAAAAATACCGCAAGGTATAGTTTAGGAGCGTATTTATGTCTATTATTATAGGAATTGATATAGGTGGGAGCACCACTAAAATAATCGGCTATAAAGACAACGATTTATTTAGTCCCCTGCTTGTTAGAGCAAATGACCCAATTGCTTCTGTTTATGGCGCATTCGGTAAATTTATGAGCACAAATGATTTGAAGTTGGATAATATAGAGCATATTACTGTAACAGGTGTCGGCTCCTCATTTATAGACGGTCCACTTTATGGTATTCCAACAGGTAGGGTGACCGAGTTTTATGCTACCGGTAAAGGGGGCCTTTTCCTTAGTGATTTGTCTAGGGCTCTTATTGTAAGCATGGGTACAGGCACTGCATATGTCATGGCAGATAAGGACCGAATAAAACATATTGGCGGTACCGGTATAGGTGGAGGAACACTGCTTGGCCTGTCAAACAAGATGCTTAATATAAGGCATTTCGAAGATCTTATTGAAATGGCCAAAAACGGGAACCTCTCGAATATTGATTTAAATATCGCGGATATTACTCAGGATGAAATGGAGACCCTTCCCTCTGATGTCACGGCATCTAACTTTGGTAAGATAAGTGACCTGGCTAGTAAATCAGACACTGCACTGGGTATTATAAATCTTGTATTTCAGACAATTGGTATGATGGCTGTTTTTGCATCACAAATCCGCAAGACTAAAGATGTGGTTTTGACTGGTAACCTTACCCATGTGCCCCAGTCACAAACCATCTTTAATACTCTACATAGACTTTATGATGTCAACTATCATATACCAGAATATGCAGAGTTCGCTACAGCAGCAGGCGCTGCATTAACTAGAACAAACCCCTTATAGCACCATTTTCATCAACATCTATTTTTTCAGCTGAAGGTATCCTTGGCAAACCGGGCATAGTCATGATAGCCCCAGTTATTGCTACAACAAACCCTGCACCAGCAGATACCTTTACCTTATTTACAGTTATACGAAATTTATTGGGCCGTCCAAGCTTTTTGGGGTCATCGGACAGTGAATACTGGGTTTTTGCTATACAAACAGGTAAATTGCCGAAACCTAGTGCCTCTAGCCTATCAATCTCTTTTTCTGCATCCGCTACGTAATCAACACCTTCACCACCATAGATTTTACATACTACTTGTTCGATCTTTGCTCTAAGGGTCAATTCTTCCTCATAACAGTATCTAAACTCAGACTTGCTATTGATCTTATTAGTAATGGCAACAACCTCTCTTGCCAAGCTTAGGCCACCTTCACTTCCCCTTCCCCAGACATCGGCAACAAAAGCCTTTACTCCAACTTCGCCGCATCTTTCTACAAGATAATCAAGTTCCTCCTTAGTATCAGAAGGAAAACGATTTATGGCAACTACTGCAGGTAGCCCAAATACCTTTGTCATATTTTCAATATGCTTTTGTAAGTTGACAAAGCCAGTCCCTAGTGCTTCTAGGTTTTTATCCATAATTTTGTCCCTGGCAATACCTCCATTGTATTTAAGTGCTCGTACAGTAGCTACAATAACAGCTGCTGAGGGCTTAAGGTCCGCTATTCTAGATTTAATGTCTATAAACTTCTCTGCACCTAGGTCGGCGCCAAAGCCTGCTTCTGTTACTACATAGTCGCTTAGCTTTAAGGCAAGCTTTGTAGCCATCACTGAGTTGCATCCATGGGCTATATTGGCAAAAGGACCTCCATGTATAAAGGCTGGTGTGTGCTCTAGTGTTTGTACTAGATTGGGTTTCAAGGCGTCATTTAATAATGCAGCCATGGCACCCTCTGCCTTTAACTGCCCTGCTGTAACAGGTTTATCATCATATGTATAACCTACTATCATTCGTTTAAGCCTATTCTTTAAGTCCATATTACTAGAAGAGAGGCAAAGCACTGCCATTATCTCAGAAGCAACAGTTATATCGAATCCGTCTTCTCTGGGCACACCGTTTTTCGCGCCGTTTAAGCCTCCAACTACAAAACGAAGCTGCCTGTCATTCATGTCTATGCATCTTTTCCATGTTATCCTGCGGGGGTCGAGCCCTAATGCATTGCCATGGTGTATATGATTGTCTATTAAGGCGGCTAGTAGGTTATTTGCTGCCCCAATTGCATGGATATCTCCTGTGAAGTGCAGGTTAATGTCCTCCATAGGTACAACCTGGGAAACCCCCCCTCCTGTTGCGCCCCCCTTAATACCAAAAACCGGGCCCAATGAAGGCTCTCTTAAGGCTATGGAGCTACTATTGTTTAGCTTGTTCAATGCGTCACCAAGTCCAATAGTAACTGTTGTCTTGCCCTCGCCTGCTGGAGTAGGATTTATGGAGGTGACTAGTATCAATTCACCATCCCTCACATCTTTCAGGTCATCAATTATTTTATGGTTGATTTTTGCTTTATACCTACCATATGGCTCGATAAACTCATTTCCAATCCCTGCCCTTGCTGCGATTTCCTCTATAGGCTTTTTATTAGCATTTTGGGCTATTTGAATATCGCTTTTCATATTGTCCTCCCTTAAGTTCCTTGTCTCTTCTTTTAAAGTACTATAGTAAAAAAATAATGATTGTTCTTTTCCTTATAGATAGTAT
>DASRNC010000271.1:0-2594 GCA_035647595.1 Bacillota bacterium
GTACAGTATAGCAAAGTGAATATTCTATGTCAATAAAAGTTTCTTCTTTTTGACTTGTATCTATTCCCACAAACTTGGTGATACAGGCCAATTGATCAGTAATAACGTAGCCATTGGCTTGAGAGGACCTATTTCGTGATCCTCTCAAGGCCACCCATATAGGGTCTCAGCTTTTCAGGAATTACGACCGAACCGTCCTCCTGCTGATAGTTTTCAAGTATGGCTGCAAGGGTCCTGCCAACAGCCAAGCCTGAACCGTTTAATGTATGCAGATATTGGGTTTTTTCTTTCATGCTTGGACGGTACTTTATATCTGCCCGTCTAGCCTGGAAGTCCTCAAAGTTACTACAGGATGAAATCTCAACATAGCGGTCATAGCTAGGTAGCCAAACCTCTAAATCATAGGTTTTTGCCGATGAAAAGCCAAGGTCTCCACCGCACAATGCAACTGTCCTATAGGGTAGTTCTAGGCTCTTTAATATGTTCTCAGCATCCAGTGTCAGCCTTTCTAGCTCCTCATAGGAATCCTCTGGCTTTACAAACTTCACTAGCTCTACCTTGTTAAACTGGTGCTGCCTTATTAAGCCCCTGGTGTCCCGCCCAGCAGATCCAGCCTCTGCCCTAAAGCATGCACTATATGCAACATGATATATAGGTAGCTGGTCTGCATCCACTATCTGCTCCCTATACATATTTGTTACAGGTACCTCTGCTGTAGGGATTAAAAAATACTCGGTCCCGTCAACCCTAAATGCATCCTCCTCAAACTTTGGGAGCTGGCCTGTACCCACCATACTATGTCTATGGACCACATAGGGTGGTAGTACCTCTGTATAGCCATGCTCTGTCGCATGTAGATCCATCATAAAGTTAATAAGTGCCCTCTCAAGCCTGGCGCCCAGTCCCTTATAAAAGGTAAAACGCGCTCCTGTCACCTTGGCTGCAGTAGCAAAGTCTAGTATTCTAAGATGCTCACCAATGTCCCAATGGGGCTTGGCTTCAAATTGGAATTCCCTAGGCTCACCCCAACGGCGGACCTCAATATTGTCCTCCTCACTCTTGCCTGCGGGTACAGATTCATGGGGTATATTTGGTATAGTCAGCAATATATTGTTAAGCTTGCCTTCGGTTCTACGCAATTGTTCATCCATTTCCTTGATAACTTTGGAGACCTCTTGCATCTCTACAATTATGCCCCTTGCATCTTGTTTCTCCTTTTTCAGCTTAGCTATCTGCTGAGATACTATGTTTCGTTTATTCTTTAGCTGCTCTACCTCTGCTAGTATGGTCCTCCTATCCTCATCCAGCTTTAAAAAATCCTCAAGGTTGACCTCTTCTGCCCTCTTAGCAAGCCCCTCCCTAACCCTATCGGGATTATTCCTTATTTGCTTTGCATCCAACAAGTCAAACACCTCCTATTAATATAAGCCATAGCTTAAAATACAAAAAACCCGTCCCCCATAATAACAGGGACGAGTATATCTAACCCGCGTTGCCACCCTGGTTGAGGGCCTCTACCCCCCACCTTATACGGAATAACGGCCCGTACCGGAAATGCCTAATTTACTATTCAGCATCCAGCTCAGAGATGGATTCGAGTAAATGCTCTACCGGTTTGCACCAACCACCGGCTCTCTTTAAGAGTGACCTAATCTACTAGCTCTCTTCATTGCTTTTATATATTATACTATAGTTTTTCGATTATGCAACTATTTTGTAGAACAATTCTTGCATTGCGCTAATTGCAAGTTAAAGTGGAACGTTTATTATCACTGCCAAAATTTTAGAGCATTCTAGTCTCTTGTTCTCCCCTTAGGGGAGGGGTCATTGTATTTATGCCCTTCACTCTACCCCCAACGCTTTAAACACCGCATCTTCAGGGGTATTGTAGAAAATCAAATTAAAAGCACCAACTAATTCAGGCGGCACTGTGCCTAAATCAACTGCTGATGTTAATGGCAGCAAAATCTTTTTTGCGCCACTATCTAGGCATACTTGCAGGGTGTTAGCTAGATCATCTACCTTGATCAAGCTTCCGCCAATGCTTATGTCCCCTAATATCGCTATGCTACTTATTGTAGGTTTCCCTAATGCTACTGAACAGACCGCTATCATAGTAGATAATGTAAGTCCGGTAGTCATTCCAATGCCATTTAAGTCTTGTACATTAACCAAGTAGTCCTTTGTTGTAGTACTTATATTTCCACTTATGGATTTGCTGTTAGCTCTAAGATACTTATAAGCTGTATCAACTGCTTCCTTTGCTTCTGAATTTGAGCCCAGCCCTGTTCTTTCAAATTTACCACTACCTGCTGTCATTTGTGTTTCTAGTTTGTATACGCCTAACATACCAGATTTGCCACGGGCTATATGATAAATATGTCCAGGCTTGCCTATGCCTTCTGGAATTAAGCTGCCCCCACCTTGCTCTGGCACTGGTACATATTCCTCATCAAAGGTTTCAATATCTATATAGGAGAAGTTTACGTCATAGAACTCCATACCGCCTATTTTCTTAAGCTGCTCCTTTACTCTTCTTCTCATTTCTAGCGCAAATCTTAAGATTTTTTCAATATTATCCTTGGTATAAATAC
>DASRNC010000272.1:0-4559 GCA_035647595.1 Bacillota bacterium
ATATCCGTATAATAGATGTTATTAAACTCATAGCCTATAAGGCCACCACGGATCATAACCCTCTTATCAGTTATCATGTATTCCGTGTTTTTCCACCGCCTGTTGGCACTAATTACATTTCCTAGCCATATCCAAACAGGTATTAAATGCAAGGCAAAAAAGGGTATTATAAACCAATATATTTCGCCAAATTGACCACTTTTAAATACAGTGACTAAAGCTGTAATATCAAATAAGAGCCAAATTAATGCTATAGGAAACATCTTTAATGATTTGTTGATTATAAATGCGTTTCTTTTAGGCTTTCCATTCCAAATGACCTGCTCGCCCTCCATAAGAAAACTGCTGATTGACCTAGGGTCATGATTGTATTGGTCTACCCTATATTTGTTAAATCCCAAACTACACCACTCCCACCTATTTATCGTTAGAAAGCTATTAGACTTATGGCTTATATTTCCTAGCTACCATTATATAGCTTAAATATACAAAAAACAACCATCTTCACAAACGAAAGCTTGAATCGTTATATGTGTCCGGTTGTCTCATCTAATGGCCATAGGTCACCCTAGATTGCTTGCTATGGGTGCTACCATTGGTGTTTTATATAATTGGACTTGACCCTATTTTATGGTCAGCGTTTCCCCTTATGAAAGGATGAGGACTTATTTTTATTTCTCCTTGCCTTAGATGGCCTTCTATAAGATCGCCTCTTAGGCTTGTTAGTTGTATCCTTTAATGGAAAGGGGTTGTCTGTGTTTTCTGGTATTATTTTCGCTGTTAGTTTTTGAATACTCCTTAATAAAGGCTTTTCTCCGTGGTCGCAAAATGAAATAGCAATTCCGCCATGGCCTGACCTTCCTGTACGCCCAATTCTGTGAACATAGGTTTCTGGAACCTCGGGCAAATTATAATTAATTACATGGGAGAGCTCATCTATGTCTATTCCGCGTGCTGCAATATCAGTTGCAACTAATATTCTTGTCTTTCTTGTCTTTAAGTTATTTAAAGCAAGTTGCCTAGCCTTCTGCGTTTTATTTCCATGAATTGCCTCAGCTGATAATCCGCTTCTTAGTAGGGAGCTAACAATTTTGTTTGCTCCATGCTTTGTTCGTGAAAATACTAATGCTGATTCTACGGCTTTATCCTTCAATAAGTGGATTAGCAGGTTCGTTTTATTAACTTGATCAACAAAGTAAACCTCCTGGTCTATAGTATCAACAGTAGATGCAGTTGGGGTAATCCCTATTTTTATAGGATTCTTCAGTATATCATTGGCCAGTCTTTCTATTGCATCTGGCATAGTGGCAGAGAAACACATTGTCTGTCTCTCCTTAGGAAGGTATGTGATGATTCTTTTCACATCCTTAATCATTCCCATATCCAGCATCATATCCGCTTCATCTAATACAAAATGTTTTATATTCTTTAAGCTAATAAATTTTTGTCCTATGAGGTCTAATAGCCTTCCTGGAGTTGCTACTAGGATGTCTACTCCTCTTTGCAGTTGCCTTGTTTGGGGATGTTGTGATACCCCTCCATAGACAACCAATGTTCTTAGGTTTAAGTTGGCTCCATATGCCTTAAAGCTATCGGAAATCTGAATAGCCAGCTCCCTTGTTGGCGCAATGATTAGGGCCTTTATTTGTCGCTTCCCTTGTTGTGGTTTCTTGTCCTTGAATAGGTCCTGCAATATTGGAATCGCAAATGCTGCGGTTTTTCCAGTTCCAGTTTGTGCACAGCCTAATAAATCATATCCTTTGAGTAGCTTGGGTATGGCTACCTCTTGGATTGGTGTAGGCTTTTTATATCCTTGTGATTTTAAAGCCTTTTTAATGGGTTGAATTATATCTAGATCGTCAATTAACAATAACTTCCTCCTCGTATTATCTATGTCTATCTTTTAATTATAACACATTTTGCAAAATAATATTTATTTCTATAACATTTGTTTGTGGCCCCTCATATCCAATAGTTACTGGACACGTATTTAGGCTTGTCCTTGGCAAGAAACTAATGGGACATATAAAAAAGTCCAATTGCATTTCTACCACCGTGGACACAGCAATTACAGCTAGCACCATTGAATTCAACTTTTTTAAAATCATAATATTTAGCGACAATGTCTACGATAGTTTCCTGGACAGCCTTGTTGTAGCTAGTATAAATGACATAAAGCAGGCTTAAATCAGGGTTAGGGTGTTTTTCAAAGGTCTGGCGGATGTATCGCTCCAGAATCCGTTCTTGCCTGCCCCTAAGTTTTTCACGGACAACCATATGTCCCGTATCATTCATATGGATTACGGGCTTAATCTTGAGCAGGTTAGCTGCATAATAGGTCAAGCCACTGCAACGGCCACCCTTATACAGGGAATCCAGGCTATCGATTAAAAAGGAGCTTTGGGTTTTCGGTATTTGCTCTGTTACTAGTGTCACGATTTTTTCAGCGTCCCTTTCACCGTCTGAAATCAGTTGCAATGCATATTTGGCTAGCAATGCTATTCCCAGAGATAAGTGGAGCGTGTCTATTACGAAAACCTTTCCAGGATAGTCCTTTGCGGCAGCCTTTGCGTTTTCAGCAATAGAGGATATACCGCTTGATACTGCAAAATGAATGACAATATCTCCTTTGTCAACAAAGCGACCAAAAAACTCAGAATACAAGGCAGGGCTTTTTGCTGCCGTCCTTGCAACTTCGCCTGTTTCATCCATAAATCGAAAAACATCCTCTGGGAAAACATCCTCTAAGTCTGAATAGCTCTTGTCACCCATGTTGATATAGCACGAAATTGTGTCAATGTTGAGTGATGCCAATTCCTCATTCGAAAGGTCAATCATCCGGTCAGCAACTATTTTTATCCCCATCTTCTTTTGTCTCCTTATAAAGTATTGATTGGCCTTATTACATTTTATGCGCATGTCCAGCCTAACTACTTAATCTTCCTATAATTTACTGTACTTAGATATGTTCCTACAATCTCAAAGCACATTTTCTAAGCTTATCCTAGTAAAAGAGCATATAATTAATCTAGGGAAACAACAACCTATCCTTATAATCCCTAGATTTTCTTTTTATCATTATATAACTTATCTATGCTCTTAACAAGCAATTAAAGTTTACCTGCTAATCTGGCAAGTCTGGATTGACATGTACCATGCAATGCTTTACATCCGGTATTGCCTCTTCAATGGCATCATGAACTAGGTGGGCAATCTCATCACTGATGTAGAGGGGTGTCAACATATCCAACCTAATCTCTATATCCACATATATTTTATCCCCAAACATCCTGGTTTTTAGCTGGTCAACACCCCTTACACCCTCCTGTGCTAAGGCTATGCTGTGAATTTTCTTTTGTATATCATCATCAACTGCCCGGTCCGTCATCTTGCTTATGGCATCTAGGAATATGTCGATAGATACCTTGATAATAAATATGCTAATCACTAAACTAGCCAGTGAGTCCATTATAGGAAACCCTATTTGTGCTCCCAGGATACCTATAAAGCTACCAATAGAGGATAAGGCATCGGATCGATGATGCCATGCATCTGCCATTAGGGCACCGGAATTGATTTTTTTAGCCGCATTTCTTGTGTACCAATACATGACCTCCTTTGCCAGTATGGATATAATGGCTGCGATTAAAGCGATTGTGCCAGGAACGATTAAAGAATCATAACCACCTGACAAAACAGTCTGTAGCCCACTATATCCGATGCCTAGACCTGTAGCTAGCAAGATCCCAGCCAATATAAGGGCAGCTACACTTTCAAAACGTTCATGTCCATAGGGATGATTATCATCTGCTTCTCTATTAGCTAGCTTAACTCCAATAATGACGATGATGGTACTAAACACGTCTGATAGGGTATGTATTGCATCTGATATCATGGCAGCTGAATGTCCAACTAAACCTGCTATCAGTTTTAAAACGAACATGGCTATATTTCCGATAATGGTGTTCCGAGACACATTTATCGCAATCTGTTCCTTGTTTTTACCCATAATAACCACCTTCCTCTAGTAGCCTTCCTTATCTATATATGTACCCTCCGAACTGCTAATTACCCGAGAAATAATAAAACTCATCTGAGGGACCAAATCTACTGTCCCACAGATGAGCTAATTTTCATCTGTGGCCGCTAGTAGGGCGGCCCGGCTCCAGAGTACATACTCCGGCCTGCTCAGTTTGTACTGGTTACACCGTTTTAACCTGTGAAACACTTTATGCAGCACAAGGAGATATTTACATATTATCATACGCTAAGGTTCTGTCAATGTGACTGCTAATACTCATATTATTTACTCAGGCAAAATAAACTCTTCGCGCTCTACAAATATCTTACATTCTGGATTGTTTTTGTTCATGATCTTGGCGAACTCGGTTAGAGATTCTTCATTCACAGAATCCCAAAAATGTATCTCTTCTAAAAGATCTTTGAGCCTACCTGCAGGATATCCTAATGTTTGATATAGATCTGTAAAAGGTAAATATATTATTTCATTAACATTCCAAGGCGGTAGTAAGTCATTAAGTATCCTTACAAAAACATCA
>DASRNC010000273.1:0-3434 GCA_035647595.1 Bacillota bacterium
CCCTAATACTTTTAATAGCATTAGCCATATTCGATATATCAAGATTTATAATAAATAGGGGTAAGTCCAAATCACAGTCTAAAGGGGTAAGTCAATGAGAAAAGAGTAAGGAGACATTCTAGTATGGCAAAGAAAGAATTCAAGGGTTTGGCAATTAGCATTATAATTTTTGTACTCGGCTTGTTCATGTTTTTTTTTCCTACCCTAACAGATATGTATTACTCATATGCAGTAGTAGAGAGCAAGGACAAGGTATACGAGCCAGCCGAATCTATTAAAGCTTATAACAAAAAGCTAGAGGAGACGCCCCACTACACAGAGGACCCCTTTGAAGACCTTAGCATTTTGCGCCAGGGGTCTACTTTTCCAGAGGATATAGGGGACTCGGTTATCTTTGCATTTATTTCAATTGAAAAGATTAACCTAAGGCTACCTATTTATCTTGGGGCTACAAGAGAGCACCTGGACAAGGGGGCAGCTGTTATAAGGGGTACAAGTATACCTATCGGAGGTAAAAACACTAATTCTGTAATAGCAGCACATACTGGAAGGGTGAAGAGACTGTTTACTGACCTTCCAACCTTAGAGCAGGGGGATATGATTGAGATAAGCAATTGCTGGGGAAGACTATACTACAAGGTGACTGGAAACAAAATTATCTGGCCAGACCAGGCGGAGTACTTAAACATTGTAGAGGGCAGAGATATGCTAACCCTACTCACCTGTTATCATGAAACGCCTGAGAATGATAGATTCATTGTTTTTGCGCAGAGGTATTATCCCGAGCAACCTGACGATATAGATAACAAACACCAAGAGGAGGCTGTGGATGGTGGCGATCAAGACACTAGCATCACAGGCAAGAATATTGGGAGTATCGATAACGATTACTCCTACCTGTCTACTATAGAGCTTAATTTAAAGCCCTGGCATTTGAGGCGAGGAATATATCCGGTATCTGCAATGGCTCTACTTACCTGCCTCTTTCTATATAAAATTTTTGAAAGGTAGAAATTCATCTAATAGGTTACAAACTTAATATAAACACTATATAGGCCCCTATTATTCGGTGTGGTCCCAGTCCACTGATCTACACTTTGGGCATGTGATGCCAAAACCGTTTACTATGCCTGTTGTTAGCTTGCCAGCGATAGAGTTTACAGTGATAGACCGCTTATTAGGGGCCACTCCCCAAGCTACAAGTAGGCCTTTGCCTATCTGACCTATAACCATACCTGCCATCTCAAAATTGCCTGCTTTTTTCTCACATGAATTGCATTTAAACGCCATAAAAGCCTCCTTAAGTTTTGAAAATTCTATACTATATAAATATGCTTGAGGGTTGATTTTGATGATTAGGTCCGTATGTTAATAAGACTGAGTATCAAGTGGGTAAACAAGAAACAGGTATAAAAATGCCCCCATCTAAGAAATGGAGGCATATAGTACTATAGAAATACAGGATCAATTGACTACTACAATTACCAGATTAATTTTACTGCTGAATTTTGAGGGTACTCAACCTTATTATCCTTAAGAGGCAAGGACTTTTCGCAAACCCATCGTCCATTTTTGTATTCGCCTGACTCTGCAGATAATATTGGGCGGTCTAGGGTAAAAGTGCAATCATCATCAGCAGCACAGTAAATTGCATTGCCATCTGCCACAGCGAGGCCAGCAATAGCCTTGTCCTTGGCACTGTCCATAGTAACCTTAACTTCGCCTAGGAGCTTGGTGCCACAGTAACCTTTTTGCATTCCTGAATCCTCTGTATTAAAGGAGGACTTGTGGCTGTAGGGCTGTTTAACAAGGACCTCACTGATTTTGGCGCAGCTTAGGTTTATGGAAGTGATTTTTTTGGTAAGCTCAAGCACAATGAACTCATCCTTATCAAAATCATAGCCATATAGGCCAGGCCGATCCCAGTATGTATCAGGACCGATTGGGTAAGGTGAAACAAAACCGTCTCTAGCATATGCAGCTGCAAACTGTGCAGCAGAGTTGTCATAGCCGCCGTTTTCTGCAATGCAAGCTATACGCGAATTAAAGGGATCAAGCAATATTTTATTTATTGCGCTCATGCTATTAGTATAGGGGTCTGTGCCATTAAAATCTATATGGGGTGTATTGTAGACAAAGTGGGCAGCACTGCCAAAACCATGGTTAGCATATACCATCATAGACTTTTTGGAATTTTTAATGATTGCAGCTAAATAATCAATATGTCTTGCGACATCCTCTTGATGCATGTCTGTGCAGGCATAAATAGATTCAAGTGGTTCATTTTCAAGCTTGAACATAACTATTTTATTGTTTTTATCTCTTTCATTTATGTAGTCTATTATTCTCTTTACTACATTACCTTCAAGCTCCATAAGTCTCGGATTACCATAGTCTGCAAGACACATGCGGTCTGACCCATCCTTGGCATTGCTCTTTTGATGACATTGGCCAGTAATCGGATCCTTTGCATGAAGACTGTGGTCGTTTCTTATATACTCTGGTGCACTCTTTAAAATACCGCAGTTACCTGCTCCGGAGAAACCAAAAGACACATACATATCCAGCTCTTCTGCAATTTCAATAGCTTCATCAACTTTTGAAAAGTCAATATCATCCAGGTCACTTTGATCGGGTTCTGTCTGTGTTCTATTCCAGTCCATACCTGATGAAAATGTATTAAATCCAGCCTCCTTGAGCTTTTTAACCCGCTCTCTCATATCATGTACATGCAAATCAAAGGCATGAGCATGTCTAGATAGAAAGGGCTTGCCGTCTACTTCCATATAATAGGTACCATCATCACGCTTGGCAAGACAGGATACATAGTTTTCTGTTCTTTTAGGCTCAGGAATTGTATAGGGTATCTTGATGAATTGGATTTCATCTAAATCAACACAAATATCTGTATTGCTTTTCATATCCTCAGTGCCACTTAGCTCATAGCTCCAAGTATTATCTGCAGATACGCTATTATCAGCATTATCTTCAACATCCATACGGATAACCACTAATGAATCCTTGGGTACAAATATTGAGTCACTGGCGTATTCGGACCACCAGCCTCTAGGTGTCAGATGAAAGTTTGCCTTAACACCCCCACTGACTGTAACAGTCATATCAGCTCTTTTTATAGGACCACGGTCATAAAGGAAATACCTCAGTGAATACTCTCCTTCAGGAACCTTATCCAGTCTATATTCTGCACTACCGCTACCAGTAAAACGAATACATGAATCTGCAGTTTGGTTGCGGGAAAAGCCTTTAAACACAGAGGCATTGCCGGAAAAGCTCCATCCCTCTCCGTCCTTTTCAAGCCGACCGTCTTTTACTAGGTTTTCAAGTTTCTCTGCTACTTTGAACTCCATATGGACCTCCTATTATTGATGTATTAGCTTGGTATTCTCTTTTATTATATGAATCTATGTGAAAAC
>DASRNC010000274.1:0-5695 GCA_035647595.1 Bacillota bacterium
GGGCTAGGAGACGGGCTTGGTTCCGGAGTGGGGCTAGGAGACGGCGATGGACTAGGCGTCGGCTCATCTACCGGCTTATATTTATCCTCTTCAGTCATTTCGTCTTTCTTCCATTCCCCGTCATAGACCACAATTTCACCAGTATCATCATAAAGCTGCCCCTTACCATCCCTCAGACCCTTGTCAAGGCTACCATCATATAGCAAAGTTCCATCCTCTCTATATAATATACCCTTGCCATGATAGAGTCCGTCCTTCCATGCTCCATCATACCTTAGTGTACCGTCTTCATAATAATGCTTTCCTTTTCCATCTATCTGGTCATTATCAAATTCACCCTCATAATAGGAGGCGTCTTCCCAATAGAATGTTCCTTGTCCTACTCTAATACCGTCTTCCCACCTGCCGTCATATTCTAGACGACCTTCCTCTGTATAGTACTTGCCATTATGCGTATATATACCATGTGTAAATCTACCATCGTATTTTAAGTTGCCGTTAGGCCAGTATTCCTTGGCATTTCCATATAAGACTCCTTCAACAAATCTACCGTCATAGATTAGGTTGCCTTCTTGGTCATAGAGCAAACCTGTACCGTTGTATAAACCTCTTTGCAAATAACCTTCATATAGTAGGATACCTTCTTCATTATAGATTTCACCGTATCGACTATATACATTGTTGTTCCACTCACCATCATATAGGATTTCACCCTCTGGTCCATATAATATACCCTTGCCGCTCCTGTATCCATTGCTAAAGTCACCTACATATTCAAGGTATCCTGCCCTATGGTATTGTTCACCTTTACCAGCCATCATATCAGCCTGCCATTGACCTATATATTTTCTGCCATTGGCCCATGTATATGTGCCAGTGCCCTCGCGCATAGAATCTTGCCATTGGCCTTCATAAATAGCCCTGTTACTCCATACCATAGTGCCTTGACCATGGAATAACCCGTCCTTGAATTCGCCGGTATAGCTATATCTGTCATATTCATCATCGGCAGGGAAAAAGTATGCGCCCTGTCCATTTTTCACACCATCAGCTAACTCGCCATCATAGTATAGGGTGCCATCCACATGATATAGCTTGCCCTTGCCGGTTTTATTACCCTTAATCCAAGCCCCATCATATGCCGTTTGTCCGTTTGGATAAAAGCTAATGCCACTACTATGGGGGGCACCTGCCACCAGGTCTCCTTCATATCCTAAGCTGCCATTCTCCCAATAGCCCTTGCCTTTGCCTTCCCATATGCCCTTGACCCATTCGCCTTCGTATTCAAGGTTACCGTTTGAGTAATATGACCGTCCAGTACCGTATAGGGCGTTATCTTTAAATTGCCCTACCAGGAAAAGCATACCGTCTATCCTGTAGACCGTGCCTTGGCCATGCCATTTATTGTTTTCCCACCCGCCCTCATACTCGAGTTGGCCGTTGGGGTAGTATGACTTGCCTTGACCCTGTCGTTTACCATATTCCCATTCACCCTCGTACCATTTGCCCCCTACCTTATAGTATTGGGTGCCAGTACCATGGGGAATACGGTTGGACTTGATACCGTTCCAGCCCTCGATATCTTCAAGGTTTCCATCGGTAAACTGACCCCTATAGGCTAGCTCTCCACCTTCATATCGTAGCCTGCTTCGGTTTATGAGGAGTATAGTAGCTAGCAGGGCAAATATTATAAGCACTACTGATGCAGTAGTAATTGCTTTTGTCTTAGTAGTCATTTTACTAGTTATCTTGCGTATATTAAGTTTTTGCAGTTGCTTTTTTATATACATGCTATAAACCCCTCCCCTAGTTAGATGATAGTTTATTCTGTGATTTTCTTTGCGTGTACTACGAATCTTGCATTTGTATATTCGTAGGTACATGTTGAAAGGGTTACTATATTGTCATCCTCTGTGACTACAGTATCTGTAGTAAAGGTTGATCTTTCCTGTATTGATTCGATAAATGTTCTAAACTCTTCAGGTGATTCAAAACGACGCTTTGTATAGTTAAAGTTTATCTCTGTTACATATGCAGAAAATATCTCCCATTTCTGCTCTCCATAAATAGAATCTATCTGCATGATGCGGTTTTCATTAAAAAAGTCCTCATCCTGGGCAAACTTAACCAATGGTTTAAACATAGTAGGTGAAAGTCTCATGTGGTGGCCATATATAATTGTATTCATATCATCAAAATATTTGCTGTTCCTGTAGTCCATGAAAATGGCTCCATGCCGGTTTGTTTCTCCGCTATGTGTTGTATTTAAGTAATGGTCGTTGTCTTGACCCTTGACAATAGGATAGTCGATGTCAGTGCCAGACACGGTGATCCAGCCTATTATGTCCTCATTTATAAGCAATAAATCCCTATACTTATCCAATATCTCCCGGTTACCAAGGCTATCATCATCGTGGCCGTCTTGGTTTTCATCAAGCACAATCCTATTTAAAAGAGCCTCAAAGCTAGGATCGTGAAATGACTTTCTTTCATATTGCTCATTATTAAAAATCGCCTGTATATTGTCCATTATGGATTTATTTCTAATACTATAGTATAGAGTGATACCTATATTGAAGAGGCTATAAACTAGAGTAAGAGTGCAGATGATAATGATTATTCTGTTAAAGACTTTACTATTTAGTAGGCTTTTAATCTTTTTCATACCATTTTTCTTCATACCACCATCTCCTGCTGCTAGTATTGATCTCAAGTAAATTACGGAATATTATATCATATATAAGCACAGACTACTATAGTCAAACACAAGCCTTAGTCTACATAATATCATGATTTGCATTGTTGACAAGAACCTTCTATTATTGTATCATAATACTTGCGCTGTTTTAAGGCGAATGGATATGGAGAGGTGGCCGAGCTGGCCTAAGGCGCACGACTGGAAATCGTGTAATCGTTCACGCGGTTCGAGGGTTCGAATCCCTCCTTCTCCGCCAGTCTGAAGGCACTTCACTTAATTAAGGTGGAGTGCTTTTCTCATGGATATTTCACAAAAAACTCACAAAAGTCGAGTTCTTTGCCAATTTCAGCAATTAGGTCACAAAAAAGTCACAACAGACTAGCACTCTAAAGGGTGCTTTTTTAATATAATATTAATGATTCGCGGAGCTGGCATATAGGGACAGATGATAGGACCCAGGGTATATCAAAACAAAAGCAAAAATATGTAATTGAAATCAAAGATAATTGAAGGGGGTAAGTATATGCTTAAAATAGCAATAGATGCTGGACATGGGTTGAATGTAGCAGGCAAAGAAGTTCCTAGCTATATGGGTTATGGCAAGCTAAAAGAGTGGACCTTAAATAATAGAGTAACCCTAGAAATAATAAAACAGCTATCCTCATATGAAGGTATTGAGATACTGCGAACAGATGATCCTACTGGCAAAAAAAATATATCTTTAAAAAAAAGGGTTAAAGCTGCTAATGATTGGGGTGCTGATATATTTATATCTAACCATCATAATGCAGGTATTAAGGGTGGTTTTGGTGGTGGTCTGGTTGTATTTAGATATAGAAACTCATCTAAATTTACTCAAGGCATGCAAAGGGCACTTTATGACTCTATAATAAATCAAACAGGATTGAAGGGCAACCGTGCCACTCCCCTAAGTGAGGCAAACTTCTATGTAATAAGATACACCACAATGCCCGCTGTTTTGATAGAGCATGGCTTTATGGATTCTCCATCTGATATGAAGGAGATTATGACGCCTGACTTTGCCTCTAAGTCTGCTAGAGGCGTCGTTCTTTGGCTAGAGGCTAACTATAAGTTAAAAACAAAAGCAGAAGACAGTCCTGTAGACCAAGGTGCTAATCTTTATAGGGTACGCAAGAGTTGGAGTGACGTCAGGTCTCAAATAGGAGCTTATGCTGTACTAGAAAATGCCAAGGCTGTTGCAGATATAAACATAGGCTATAAAGTATTTGATGAGAAGGGCAAGCTAGTATATACAGGCATAGCAATAGAACAACCTAAGCCTAAAAAAACTAAAGTAAAAATCAGTGTAGATGGATACTGGGGCAGTGAAACAACCAAGGCCCTACAAATTACTTTAGGCACATTTCCAGATGGGGTTATAAGCAACCAACGTAAAAATAGCATTACTAGCACGATTACAAGTGGTATCACTTTTGGTACAGGCGGTAGCATGGTGATTAGAGCCTTGCAAAGGTTAGTCGGTGCAGATGTAGATGGTAACTTAGGATCTGAAACAGTTAGGAAGCTACAGATATACCTTGGTACAATTGTTGATGGTAAATTGAGTAGACCTTCTATGGTGGTAAGGGAACTTCAAAAGAGGCTTAATAAAGGCAAATTATAAGAGGATAAAGTACAAAAGTTAATTATATTTTAGGGGTGGAGTAAATGGCAAAAATAAATAAGGAGAATTACAAGACTTGGATTAAGTGCGCTGGGGTTAGAGCCTTGAAGACCGCCGCACAGACAGCAGCTGCGACAATTGGCACGAGCGCAGTAATGCACGAGGTAGACTGGGCGATTGTAGCGAGCTCGTCATTGCTAGCGAGTATCCTGTCGCTACTTACCTCTATCGGTGGATTGCCAGAGGTAAATAAAAAAAATTAGAAAAAGCGGTCAAATAGTGAATTAAATAAAGGAGTACTCATCATTAACTCAATTGGTGAGTATTCTTTTTTTATGATATATGGCAAAAAGCTGCCCTTAGAAAAATAAGCCGGGTTGACATCCCAAGGCTCGGGAAATACAATAAGCATATGGAAGTTTTTAGATATGACCTATGCTTGGTGAGGGAGCGAGTAAATCAAGAGGAGTTTGAAGGCTTGCTTTTATAAGTGAGGATTAGGCGTATAATATAGTAGTGATTAAAAAGATAAGTACAGACTTACGCTAAAAGGGAGATTTTATGACAAAATATAATTTTGACAACTACGGCTTGAGCAGCAAGCTATTAAAAGCCATCGACCTATTAAACTACCAAGTACCATCCAAGGTACAAGGAGAAGTAATACCTATAGCATTAGAGGGCAAGGACATAGTAGTAAAGTCTCAGACTGGGAGCGGTAAGACTGCAGCATTTGCTATTCCTATTTGTCAGCTGGTTGATTGGGATGAAAACCAGCCACAGGCTTTAGTAGTTACTCCCACCAGGGAATTGGCCATACAGGTTAGGGAGGATATATTCAATATAGGCAGGTTTAAAAGACTAAAGATAGCAGCCGTCTATGGTAAGGCACCCTTTTACCATCAAGAAAGAGAGCTTAAACAAAAAACACATGTAGTAGTTGGAACACCAGGCCGTATAATAGACCATATAGAAAAAGGCACCTTAAACATATCTAAGATAAGGTATTTAGTAATTGATGAAGCTGACGAAATGTTTAATATGGGGTTTATTGATCAGATAGAAAGCATTATAGGGGCAGTACCTAAAAACCGTACTACAATGCTATTTTCAGCCACAATGCCAGCAGATGTGGAGTCGCTGTGTTATAAAAATATGAGGGACCCAGTATTTATAGATATAGAATCCGAAAACTTAACGGTTGATAGGATAGGGCAAGAAAGGTATGCAGTTAATAGACCTGATAAAAAGAAGTTATTAAAGGACTTGACTATAGTAGAAAACCCGGATAGCTGCATAATATTTTGTAATACAAGGGAAAGGGTAGATGAAGTTTATGGACAGATTAAAAA
>DASRNC010000275.1:0-4246 GCA_035647595.1 Bacillota bacterium
ATGGTCAACATGACCTATTGTTCCCACGTTCACATGGGGTTTGGTTCTTTCAAATTTCTCTTTTGCCATTTCCTTCTTCCTCCTTAAATATAAGACAACAGAGCCTGATGTCTCATAATATGCAAAGTTAAATTTTGGAGCCCATGACCGGGGTTGAACCGGTGACCTCCGCCTTACCATGGCGGCACTCTACCTGCTGAGCTACGTGGGCACTTGGAAGTTAGGATTTTGATCTTGGTTTACTCCCTACAACCCCTCAACTATGAAACCATAATATATTGTAATCCCATGACTATGGTTTGTCAACGGATAAATGAGTAAACTTTAAATGGTAATGGTATATGTATATATTAGTAGTTATTCATTTTCATTAAGATATCGTTCGAGCTTTCGTTTTACTCGCTGCAAGGCATTATCTATGGATTTTACATGCCTGTCCAACTCCACGGCAATTTCCTGGTAAGACTTGCCCTTTAGGTAGGAGCTTAGTACCTCCCACTCCAATTCACTCAAAATCTCACCTATCTTGCTCTCTATTCTGTTGAAATCCTCTCGGTTTATAATAAGCTCCTCTGGGTCGGACATCTTAGAGCAAGAAAGTACATCCAAAAGGGTTCGGTCAGACTCCTCATCAAATATTGGCTTGTTAAGTGAAACATATGAATTAAGGGGTATATGTTTTTGACGCGTAGCAGTCTTGATAGCTGTGATAATTTGCCTTGTTATACAAAGCTCAGCAAAGGCCCTAAACGAGGCTAGCCTATCTGTCCTATAGTCTCGGATTGCTTTGTAAAGACCTATCATGCCCTCTTGTATGATATCCTCTCGATCGGCCCCTATAAGAAAGTATGATCTGCCCTTGGCTCTAACAAAATTCTTGTATTTTCGGATTAGGAATTCTAGAGCGTCAATATCGCCGTTTCTCGCACTCTCAACTAGCTGCTCGTCGAGCATAGCATCATAATTAATACTATAACTATTACTAGACGCCTGCTCCACTCAAACCACCCCATCACCAATAATCACATGTTTGACATAATGTGTACTATAATTAACTATAAAAAAATGAGCTTAACATAATAAGTCGTTAACTAAAGCAAACTCTTAGTAATTATACATTACATAATATGTGTTAGTCAAGCTATCTTTGCTTTCTCCAGGAGTCTAAAACCCTAATAGTTTCGGCATCTGCCCAACCCTCTAGGGCATTGTTCTTGGCTTCTTGTCTCTTGAGAAACCTATGGTCCATCTCTCGCTGGGTCTTTTCAACCAGGTTAAGTAGCTCCCTGGCCGACATCCTGACTGCCCCGCGACCTAGAATAATGGTCTGTTGCAGTGCATCTGAGCTGGCTACTATGACATGCATGTTTTTCTCGATACCGTCTGTCCAGCGCTCTATATAGTGGTCTGCGGTCTCATTTTCTTTTGTATATACGACCTGCAGCTGGCCCACAAACTCTATTTTTTCTTGGCCGCCCCTAATCATATGGGCATCAAAGACTAGGATTATATTTATCTTGTTATAGCCCTGAAAGTTTTCAAGGATATCTATTAGCTGCCCCCTTGCATCATCTAGACTATGCTGGGCGGTTTCCTTGAGTTTGGGCCAACCATTAATTATATTGTAGCCGTCAACCAACATTATCTCCTTAAGACCCCTCATATTTAACCCCTCTGTCTGACCACCTCATACATTAACACACCTGCTGCAACAGATGCGTTTAGGGCCTCCACCTTGCCCCTTTGAGGAATCCTCACTATAAAGTCGCATTTTTCCTTTACCAGCCGCCCTACACCTGCGCCTTCACTGCCTATAACAAGAGCCATAGGTCCCTTAAGGTCCTGCCCCGTATAAAGTTCTCCGTCCATATCCGCTCCTGCTATCCACAAGCCCTTTGATTTGAGGTCCTCTATTGCAGCCACAGTGTTTGTAACCTTGGCCACCGGCAGGTATTCCACGGCTCCAGCTGAGGCTTTGATGGCCGCAGGTGTCAGTCCTACTGACCGCCGTTTTTGTATGACGACCCCATGGGCTCCACAGCTCTCTGCTGTCCGTATGATTGCAC
Organism: Bacillota bacterium; assembly: GCA_035647595.1. GTDB lineage: Bacteria > Bacillota > Clostridia > Caldicoprobacterales > DTU083 > UBA3906. The sequence goes on from DASRNC010000275.1 coordinate 2,067, forward strand.
CTAAATTGTGGGGATCTGTTATCTCATCGAGTATGATTATAAGGGGGTCCTCTTGCCTTTCCTCAGCCAGCCTTAATATATCATCAAGTCCTACATAGTCATATGGAGTCACATATGCGATAATTCCCTGGTGGGCTCCCGACTGGGACAAGCCATCAAGGCGGGCCCTGTCCACCTCTTGGATGACCAGTTTCCTTGCCCTGGCCTTTCCTATTATCTCCCGTATAGAACCCTCGTCACTCCCCTTGGCGATGAGTAGTTTCTCTATGGTCCGTCCAGATTTGAGTGCTTCAAGTACAGGGTTCTTGCCCTCTATACGGTTTTCTACATGCTCTTCCTCTTCTATAACATTATTGGCCTGTATCGGCCTTCTCCTTGTGTCTTTCCTGTTTGAGCCTCTTCTATCATTTTTCATCTAATTTGTTCAATCCTTCCTCTTGTCAATCGCTCTGTAAACCTAGTATTAAGTTAAATATCTGACAAATCCTCTCTCTCTTACCCAGTAAATATAAGTAACCTAAAAGGGATTCAAAGCCAGTGGCCCAGCGATACTCTGAAACATCTGCATGCTTGGGTATTGTCCCCGACTTTGCATTTCGTCCCCGCTTAACAATATTCATCTCCTCTTTAGTCAATGATGACTCTATATCATGTAGGGTCTCTGACTGAGATGCAGCCTTTACAAAGGTGGTAGCCTTTACATGTAACTGGTGAACGGGGGTATCATAGCTATAGATTAAATATGTCCTTATAAAAAGATCATATACCGTATCCCCTATATAGGCCAGCACCAAGGGATTCATCATCCTGACCTGTGCCTGGTCCAAGCTCTTTCCCGTGTTTTTTTCTATACAGTCTAACATTTGATTCAAATTAATCCACTCCAAAACTAGCCTTTTATATTATCGTCCTAGTCTCCTGCTTTTATTGGTCAAGTAGCCTTTTCACCTTGGTCATCACCCTTGTTTTTACTTAGGAGGTCTGCCACCCTATTGCAGGCTTCCTTTAAATCAGAGACTGTATTTGTGAAAACTCCAGCTTTTGTTATGCTTATAAAAAGTACCACTACTATGGGTCCTAGTATAGCTCCCCATAGCCCTGAAAATTGTAAACCTACATAAATACTCAGTAGTGCTACCAAGGGATGCAGACCTGTTTGACTACCCATCACCTTGGGCTCAATTGCCCTTCTTATCAGAAAGAACCCTACACCGAGTATTAACAAAAATACTCCCTTGTTAAAATCCCCGCCTATCAATTCTACAATGCCCCAGGGTGCCAGTACAGCTATTGTCCCAACTAGGGGTAGCAAGTCTATAAAGCCTAGGAGGAGAGCAAGGATAAGGGCATATGGCTGCCGGTAAACCGTTAAGGCTATGAGCATAAATAGAAAGGCAAATAGGGCAAGGATAAGCTGCGCCCTTAAATAGCGGCCAAAAGCATTCTTAATAGAATCTTTAAGCAGCCTAAAGGGCTTTAAAACTCGCTTGCCGATACGTTTTTTAGCCCACCCCTTTATATAGTCATAGTCTGCAGCTATAAAAAACAAGGCCAGGATAAAGGTTAGGATATTAACAAAAATACTACTTGTAGCCGATATAACATACTTTGTTGTTGATATGGTTGTGCCAACTAGGTTTTTACCGAGGTTTTGAATATGGTCAAAGATTTCCCCCTCCCAGCCCTCTACCATCTCTATAACACGTTCGGGTATCCTATCAAACCACACGAAGTTATCAAAAACGTTTTCAATCTTGTCCACGATGTCATTCCAGTTTCTCTGTATGTTGTTAGTCAAGGCAATAGCCTCTTTTACAATTGTGGATACAAGCAAAAACAACAAAAGGAATACACCTATCAAGACTATCACATTCAAGATAAAGGTGGTGACCTTATTGGATACTATAAACTTTTTATTGATTCGCATTAATCCTTTGTTAATTTTCCTCACCAATGAGTTTACTAGCGCAGCAACTAGGAGGGCAAAAATAAAGGGTCCTAGCATATGAAATATAATTGGTAGTAAAAAGATAATCGATAAGACCAAAACAATAGTTATAACAAACCTGATAATCAATCTCTTGTACAGGACTGTACCGGAATTATAAGTTGATCCTTCCATTATATCCTCCTTGTATAAGTGTAATGCTTATATTCTAACAAAACTAACTTCTTATTAC
>DASRNC010000276.1:0-8384 GCA_035647595.1 Bacillota bacterium
GGCCTGTGCAAGGCCGTTATAATGACTTGATGAATAGCAAGGACCAGCTGGAGGCCCTTTTAAAGAAGGGCGCCGATACAGCAGAATATATGGCCCTTAAGACAATGCGGAAGGTATATAAAAAGGTAGGCTTGATACCAAGACCAAGATAAGTACTAGGACCTATAAAAAACTAGATATATTATGGCGTCAATCAAGTATTTCTAAGGGTTGACGCCATTTTTGCATGTCACACTTCTCATATGCCGCATATTGAAGTTACTGATATATTTCATGTGTCTGTGCTTGTATCCTCAAGGGGGCCTTGTGCAGACCCTTCATTATCAGGAGTTTTTTTAGATTTCCATAGTAGGTAAATCCCCACCCCTATAATGATCAAGGGCGTGAATGACCGTTGTATCGTGTGATAAAGTCCGAAAGGCATCAATTTACTAATGACGGTCTCCAGCCTATCAAAGAGAAAGAAAAAGCCTAATAAGATAGCTATTATCCCGTAGTGATAGCCGTTTAGGGAATCCCCCTTCATGCTGACGATATCTGCATCCCGGACCCCCTCGCCCCGTCTAATTGCCTTGTTGGCATGCTGGGCATCAAAAAGGCTGTAAAAGAAGGTTATTATGCATAAGGGTACTCCTATCTCAGGAAGGCCAAGTATATCTGCCACTAGAAAGATACAGGCGAAAAACAAGGTCATCAGCTGGACCCCTCTACGCATCAAGCCTAAATATAAGTGGCCTCCTCCGGGCAGTAGTGAGAATAAAAATGTCAAGCCCCGTGAGGCATTCTGGTTTATTCTAATCTCGTTTTTATTGTCCATCGTGTAAATCCTCCTTGTTTATGGCTTGGGATATCAAATCTACAGGCCTGTTCAGCAGATAGCTTATCTTGGCCGTCATATTCCTGATATTCTCTGATACACTTCCCATTCCGCTATCTCTTTGGACACTTATGTCGCTATATACATTGTCCTCAAATATATCCATGACAGGGGTAAGACCTATAAACAGTGCAATCAGGCTGGCCGCAATAAGTATCATTCCAGAGCGGTACATATTTCTGTTTTTATTTGGCTTTGCTGGTTGACTAGCTTGGATTTTTTTCATCACCCCGTCTGTAAAGCCTTCAGGCGCATCATATTGCTTGATGGGTAGTTTATCGATGTCAAATGTATTCATAGGTTTTAACCTCCTTTTCATTGGATTCTGTTAGCATCTTCCTGAGCCTTTGTTTTCCGCGGTAGAGCTGGGTCTCTACCGTCTTTAGCGGTAGGTCTAACACCTCAGCTATCTCCTTGTAGGACATCTGTTGAAAATGATATAATACTATGACCTTTTTATACTTTTCTGACAATCCGTTAATGGCCCCATAGAGCCTTTGGTACTCTTCACTTTTTATAACCTGGTCTTCAGGCCCGGGTTTTTTTTCGGGCAACCTATTTATAATATCATTGTCTGCATTGTCCTCATTAGTAAATGGATTGTAGGCATACTTTTTCTTGTGCTTATTAGCTCGTTGCCAGTCCAGACACCTATTTAAAGCAACCCGATAAATCCATGTAGAGAGTGAGGAATTACCTTTAAAGCCATGAATATTTTTGTATATCAAAAGGAAAATTTCCTGTGCCAGGTCCTGCCCCTCATGTAGGCTTTCGGTCATATGACAGGCCATATTATGTACCTTATTTTTGTATTTGTCTACTAGCTCCTCAAAGCGGTCTGTCCTACCTGCTTTTATCGCCTCTACAAGGAGGAGGTCCTCATGCAAATCAATCACCACCTGCTGACCAATGTTAATATTGGGCTCCATAAATTCTATTTTACATGTACTCTGATGTCTCCATGCTGGGTTTTAAGTCTTATTTTCTGCTCGCCATCGCCATTTAAAGCAGAGCCCTCTTGATAGTTATTTTTATCGGTAGTTGAGAGGCCTGCGGCCGAGTCTGCGATGATATCACTATATGATGTCTCTACTTTTATATCAGTATTTTCATAGGATGTATTCTCTAGCCTTATTGTGCTATAAGAGGTCGTGCCATCTATGTTGCCTAAGATATTTTCCATCTCTAGCTCACTGTGTTCAGCCTTGATCCTTGCATCCCCTTCTACATTATATATCAAGGTTGGTGCATATGCATTTGTAAGATTTACACTGCCTCCTATATTATCAACAAAAGCCCTACCATGCTTTGTAGTAAGCTTGAGGTCCTTGTTAATATTTTTAGCAATTGTTTCATCATAGCTATTTTTCATCTCTGCATAGCCAGTGACGTCATCAGCTTCAACCCTACCATGGGTATTAGATAGATTGAGATTGCCTCTTATCTGCTTTATCCGTACAGAGCCATACTCATTTTCCACTGTGACATCTCCTTGGATATCAGAGATATCTGTACTGCCATGACGCCCCCTTATATTGACCTCATTTTTTATGTCAGATACGGCTACATTGCCAAATTGTGTTGTAATATCAAGCCCAGGCTCAGGAGGCATGTGGATTGTAATATCGGAGGCCTGCAAAGAATGAAGACTGTCTGAGTCTATATTTTTAATGCTTATACGTGTAGTTGAACCTCTTTTTATGTCAAGTAGCTGGTCTAGCAGCCCTTCAGCAGCCTCCTTGTCATTTGTTGCAATCTTAAAATCAACCTCAACTGCAATTTTCTCAGCTCCGTCAGATGATACAATAGATACATCACCCCTGGGATTCTCTACAATAACCTTTTCAACACCCTCTATTGGGATGCTGTCGTCTTCTATAGTTTTGTCCAATGTATATTGATATTGGCTTACGTTCCAATTAAGTCCTGTATTAAAATTTAATCTAAAGCCTGTACTAGTCCATAAAAAACTCGTAAATAGAATGATAATTATAAGGAAGATTGAAATACCGCTAGGCGAGAGCTGGACATTTTTTTGTTTTACGTCATAATAAAGCTTTGTTAGTATAAACTCTAAGCCCAGAATAATAAGGAATAGGGGCCATAGTAAAAATATATCATTGAAAATTTCAGAGTCGCTAAAACGTGTAAATAACATAAGGCTACCGCCAAATATTAAGGTGATACCTAATGTAATAAAGCCCACTTTTTTTTGATTTCGATGCATTTTATTCACACTCCTGGATTGTAATCTTGCATTTTCTCGTCTATAATTATAGACGGAGGAAAAACGATATACCCTTCAAATGTGTAGAGAAGCCTTTTAAATAAGAGTAAATGTTTTACTTAGCAGCTATTGGGTATTATAATCTATAGGCTATTTTAAATAAGGCTGGCAAATATATGAGAGGAGCTTTGTATATGAAAAAGTATGAATGTACCGTATGCGGCTATATTTACGATCCAGCTACTGGTGATCCTGACAATGACGTAGCTGCTGGCACTGCATTTGATGATATACCAGATGTTTGGGTATGCCCAGAATGCGGAGTAGGAAAAGACTTGTTTGAGCCGTTGGATTAGCCGTAAGGTGCCGCAGCCTGCAAGGGGCTGCGGCAGGCTAATGCCATGTACTTAGCAGTTTCATACCATAAGTGGATTTGTTAGGGTAGGGGGGAGTAAGTAATATGCCACAAAAATTATTTAATGACCTAGAGGCCTTGGAGATTTCTATCGCTATAGAGGAGCGCGGAGAAGCCTTTTACAAGACTGCGGCTAAAAAGGTGAAGGATAAGGATATTAGCAGCATGCTAGAGGAGTTGGCAGAGCAGGAAAGAGATCATGCAGAAACCTTTAGGCAGCTATACAATGATGCCCAGAAAAACAAGGACAACTTTGATGATGACTATATCTTTGACCCAGATGTAGCAGCTTACCTTAGAGCTATGGTCAGTAGTTCGGTTTTTCCTTCAAAAGAGAGGCAAAAAGCTGTGATTGATAGGTTGGATGATATTGTGGATGTATTGAATGTTGGCATTCAGGCTGAAAAAGATTCTATATTATTTTATACCGAAATGGTTATTAACTCCAAGCTTGTAGAAGCAAAGGAAGCCTTCAGAAAGCTTATACAGGAAGAGAAGGTGCATTTAATTGACTTGCAGACCAAGCTGGAGGAATACATAAAATGATGGTCGTATATTCCCGTCCTATTTACCAGTAAATAATCTATTGACAAGCAAATCCTGATTTGGTAACATAATAAAAGCCGTCGGTTGGGACGGACAAGTTAATATTCCTCAGTAGCTCAATGGTAGAGCACTCGGCTGTTAACCGGGGGGTTACTGGTTCGAGTCCAGTCTGGGGAGCCATCTTAAAAGCCTAAACATTAGTTTGAGGCTTTTTTTTTACGCGCCACAAACACAAGCCCACCTTACTATACACAAATTGAGACAACATAAATCTAAAGAAAGCACATTGTTATACCCATGGTTATCGCCTATAATTAAACTAAATACATTATATGAAAGGGTGATTTAAACATGAAGAAAACTGGTGTTGCTATTATTGGTTGCGGGACTATAGCAAATAGTGCCCACATACCTGCCTACCTAAACAACCCGAATGTTGAGATTGTCTATTTTTGTGATATCCGCTTAGAACGGGCAGAGGAAGCCATTAGGACCTATGGCCTGGGTCAGGCTATTACAGACTACAGTGATATATTGGCCAGTGATAGGGTTGATGCTGTCTCCATTTGTACACCCAACAATATGCACGCTCAAATCACTAATGATTTTCTACGTGCAGGCAAGGATGTGCTTTGTGAAAAGCCTGCTGCCCGCACCTATAAAGAGGCATTGGGGATGCAAAGAGTAAAGCATGAAACTGGCAGGATACTCAATATAGGTGTATGTAATCGTTTTAATACAAGCGTAAACAGGATTAAGGATTTAATTGATGCAGGTGAGCTTGGTGGTGTATACCATGTTTATTTAAGCTTTCGTTCGCATAGGTCAATTCCAGGGCTTGGAGGGGATTTTACTACAAAGGCTATTGCCGGAGGCGGTGCACTAATTGACTGGGGCGTACATTTTCTTGATATAGTAATGTATTGTTGTGGCGATCCAAAGCCGCAGACTGTTTCAGGCCAAGCATTTAGTAGGCTGGGTCAGGACATAGGGGGCTATACCTATACGGATATGTGGGCAGGGCCGCCTATCTTGGATGGTACATATGATGTTGATGACTCCGTGACTGCCCTAATCAGGACAGAGGGGCCTGTTATAACCTTAAATGGTGCATGGGCACAAAATATTGGGAAGACCGAGATGTATATAGACTTTATTGGAGATAGGGCAGGTATACGTTTGCAATATGGTGGAGGCTTTGATATGTACACTGCCAAGGACGGAGCCTTATTAGAGATCACACCGGAGTTTACCACAACTGATATGTATGAAAACGAAATAGATTCCTTTATAGAATGTATTAGAGAAAACAAGGTAAATGCGGCCGGTATTGATAATGCAGTCATCACCTCGCAAATAATGCAGGCCATATATGATTCCTCGGATAGGCGGAGGGAGATAGAGATATGAAAAAAATAGGATTTATTGACTACTATCTTGATCAATACCATGCTGAAAATTATCCAGGCTGGATCCTGGAGGCATCCGGGGGTGATATGGCTGTAGCCTATGCATGGGCAATGCTTGATAAACCCGGTGGCAAAGCAAACCACAAGTGCTGTGCGGAAAATAATATTGAGCTTTTAGGCTCTATAGAGGAGCTTGTCGACAAAAGTGATTGCCTTCTTGTAATGGCGCCAGACCACCCGCAGATGCATGAGGAGCTGTGTCGTCTGCCCCTTGCTAGTGGTAAACCTACCTATATAGACAAGACATTTGCTCCGGATAGGGAGAGCGCACTACGTATCATCAAAATGGCTGAAGATGGCAATACTCCGTTTTTTTCGACCTCAGCCTTGCGGTACTCCCGGGAATATATTAATCTAGACAAAGAGGGAATAGAGCTAATAAGCAGCCGGGGGCCAGGTGAGTTTGACAACTATGGCATCCACCAGCTTGAGCCGATAGTCTGCTTGATGGGAGCCGGCATAGAAAGGCTAATGTATATGGGCAGTGGTAGCACACCTGCTTTTGTTTTTCGCTATAGGGACGGCCGCAGTGCTATTATGACCCAGCTCGGCTGGGAATGCGATTTCAGTTTGGCTGTCAACTACAAGGGTGACCGTGCCCTTGTTATTGATGGTGCCTCTGATTTTTATCAGCAATTTATATTGAGGCTGGTCCAATTTTTCTATGATGGAATCCCAAGGGTGTCTGCTGAGGAAACATTGCAGGTAGTTACTATTTTGGAGTATGGAAGGCTTGCTATGGACACTCCTGATACATGGGTTAACCTTCCTAGCTAAGCTTTACCCTTTATCAGATGAGAGGTGATGTTTTCATGAAAATACCAAAAGAGATTGGTAAACACTTTCACTTTGACAACGATTTTTGGAGTGAACCGCTTAGGTGTGGTTTTTTGAACCTTTATCAAATAGGTGAAATTTGCTGCGATCCTGGATATGTGGTTGAGGAGCACCAACAAAGAGTTTATGAGGTCACCTATGTCATATCAGGGAGTGGATATTCACTTGTTGATGATGAAAAAATAGACCTATCCGAGGGCGATGTAATGGTGAATTCCATGAATCACAGACATACAATCGAGGCAGGCAGCTCTAGTATACTTCGATATACATACATGGGATTTAGGTTTAACGATACCGCCAATACAGCTGAGTTTCGTAAAATCAAGGAGTTTTATAGTAAGAACCCCTACTATATTTCAAAGGACAAAAACAACATACTATACCCATTTATAAAGTGTATAGATGAGCTATATATGCAAAGCCCAAATAGCCACTCTATGATTAAAAATTATTGTGAACAGATTGTAGTTTTGGCAGCCAGGGGCTTTGATGAGGGACAGAAATTGTCATCTGGCCGCATTGTTAACCCTGGGACTGTCAATTCAAATGTTTACTATGTAATCCGCTATGTGGAGGAAAATGTTTGCGACATTACTAGCATACGAGAGCTGGCAGACAAACTAGGCTATAACTATACATACCTGTCACATTTTTTCAAGGACAAAACGGGTATAACACTGCAAAGATATATCAGCTATAAAAAGATCGAAAGAGCCCTGCATTTCTTAAGATATGGTGACCTTAGCATGACACAAATAAGTGAAAGGCTGGGATATGAGAGCCCACAGTCATTTTCCAAGGCATTCCGCAGGGTAATGGGTGTTTCACCAACACAGTATCGGGCGTCAATAGGTGAAAGGCAGGCTAATAAAATAGGTATGCCTCCGGACCCTTTATTTAAGTTTTACACAGCCAACCGAGGGTATGATCATAAAGGCAGACCCCATAGACAGTAGGGGCTTAAAGAGAAAAGAGTGAATTAATAGGTCGCGAAGGGAGCAAAGAGATGAGTAATTTTAAAATCGGAGTTATCGCAGACGGATTGAGGATGCCATTTAGGGAAAGCACCAAAAAATGTTCACAGATGGGCCTTGATGGAGTCCAGCTATATGCAGTAAGCGGAGAGATGGCACCGGAAAACATGCCCAAGCAGGATATTGTAGAAAAACGGTCTATATTAGATGGCTTTGGTCTTGAGATATCTGCCTTGTGTGGTGATTTAGGTGGCTATGGGTTTGCAGTTGAGAAAGATAATCCCAGTAAGATAGAAAAGTCGAAACGGATTGTTGATTTGGCATTGGAGCTTGGCAGCAATATAGTAACTACCCATATAGGTGTTATTCCCTCAGATAAATCCAGCAAGACCTACGGGACTATGCAGGCAGCCTGTAATGAGCTGGCGGGATATGCCTATGACAGGGGTGCCTATTTTGCGATTGAGACCGGCCCTGAGCCCGCCTTATTGTTAAAGGAGTTTTTGGACAGTCTAGATACAAAAGGGGTTGCTGTAAACTTAGATCCTGCCAATTTTGTGATGGTTACAGGGGATGATCCAGTAGAGGCAGTACATACCTTAAAGGACTATATAGTACATACACACGCCAAGGACGGTATCATGCTACAAAAGACCGATCCCAAGATTATCTACGACTTTTTTGCACAGGGTGGTATAGGGGACTTGAGGCTGGATGAATACTTTAAAGAGCTACCCCTAGGACAGGGGGATGTGGACTTTGAAGCCTATCTTGCAGCCCTAAGGGATATTAACTTTAACGGGTATTTAACCATAGAGCGGGAGACTGGCTCTGACCCTGCCAAGGACATAAAGTTAGCTGTTTCATTCCTAAAAGAATTAATTTCAAGATAAATAGAAGGCTAGGCAACTTTCTCGGGACTGGTAATTCCATGGTATACCACTTTATGCTATACTTAGTTTAACTAGGCTTATGATCTTATGGACTTGTTTTTAGAATATATTTTTTATGGAGGATACTATGGATAGGGAAGTAA
>DASRNC010000277.1:0-2313 GCA_035647595.1 Bacillota bacterium
GCCCCTCACATACATTAATAAAATCAATAACCCTTGTCTGTTCACCTGATATGAATATGTTGCCTGGGTGAAAGTCGCCATGTCAAAGTCTATCCCCATTAGGCAATTTATCTAGCATTGTAAGCACCTTTTCATATACAGCCACAGCATTACCAACACCAATCCTTTGGCCAGCTTTCATAGGTAACCTCCCCTATCTATAATACCTTTTGCTTACTTTGTTTTTTTACCAGGCCCATAATTACGTCTGCCGGGAATAGGCCTTGCTTAAATAATATGATAGCTGAAAGGATAGCCTCCACTAATCCAATAATTAAGTATATGATATGTAATGCGACTATTCCCTGTAGCATTATGCATTGTACAACAATCCAAATGACCAAGGCCCAGCTAAATACACTACTTATATATCCTTGATATTTAAAGTCATTCCACAGGGTTATAGCACTAAGGATATTTCCTAGTCCGATCACCGTAAATAATATGATACCTGGTATTAGAAAGTCGTTGAAAGGTGAGTGTTTTAGCGCCTCCACCGTTATCCCCATGGGTTCATAAGGGTCAATTATTGCAGCCAACCCTCCTGCTAAAGCACCTACCCCTACAAAGCTATGCAAAACCAATAGTAACCTACGTACAAGCTTCATTACAACCCCTCCATTCATTTATATACATTAAAGCAGCTGACCTTTTTCCTTATAATATGTCTCCCTATATATTTACTTATAGGCACTGCTTGTCCTTCCCTATCCTTATTAAATTATAAATGCAGTAATATCAAGGAACTGTTTCACTAAAACCCCTCTAGGAGTATTATCTTCACTTCTAGACATACCTTTACTCAGCAGCAGACCTAAGAAATAAAAACCATAGTTTCAAGGTCTTGTTATACCTGCCCACTATGGCTTCCTTATACTACTTTATTTGCTTGCCTTATACCTACATCTCCCTGCGGCCTTCAAAGGCCTTGCTCAGGGTCACCTCATCTGCGAACTCTAGGTTACCACCTACCGGGATACCATGGGCTATACGTGTAACCTTGATTCCCATGGGCTTTAAGAGCCTTGAAACATACATGGCTGTAGCCTCTCCCTCTACATCAGGGTTTGTGGCCATAACTACTTCCTTTACACTATCGTCTTGAACTCTGGCAAGTAGCTCCTTAAGCTTTATATCATCTGGCCCTACGCCCTCCATAGGTGATATGGTACCGTGAAGGACATGGTATAGTCCCTTGTAGTCTCGTGTCCTCTCCATGGCGACAACATCTCTAGGGTCCTTGACAACACATATAAGAGACCCGTCACGCTTTGGACTACTACAAATCCTGCATTGGTCTCCATCGGTTAAATCACTACAAACAGAGCAATACCTTATACCTTCCTTGGCATCGAGTATTGCTTTAGTAAGTTTTAGGGCGCTTTCCCTTGGCATATCTAAAACATGGTATGCTAAGCGTTGAGCCGTTTTCCCTCCGATACCTGGAAGCCTCGATAATTCATTTATTAATCGGGCTATTGGTTCAATAAAATAATCCACAGACTGACCCCACCATTTTCAAAGTATATATATTTAGAACAATCCCGGGGGCATACCCATTCCGCCGGTTATTTTACCCATTTCACCTTGGACCATCTCGTCGGCCTTTCTCAAAGCCTCATTTATTGCAGCGAGTACTAGGTCCTCTAGCATCTCAACATCATCAGGATCAACTGCATCTGGCTCTATATCAATACTCATGATTTCTTTTTTTCCGTTTGCTACAACAGTGACCATGCCCCCACCCACAGTGGCGTCTACAGTCTTTTCCTCTAGTTCCTCCTGCATTTTAGCCATTTGGTCCTGCATCTTTTTTGCTTGCTTCATTAGGTTGTTCATATTTCCCATACCGGGAAAACCGCCTTTGGCCATTATAAATCCTCCTTAAAAAACTTTTATATTTAAAATTATACCATATCAAACTTTATTTTTCCTCTATAATCTCAACTGATTCTTCGCCAAAAATCTCAATAGCCTTTTCAACTATATAGTTATCATCTTCAAGGCTGTCAGCCTCCATCATACTAGTCTCGCCCACCTGGCACTTAAGCCTAATATCCCTACCAGTAATCTTTTTGATGAGCCCTTCTAAATAGGCCCTGTTATCTTCCTTTTCTATGGCGGAGGCATAAAAGCCCTGCATATGTGGGAAAAGAAGCTGTAGCCTATTGCCTGCCAATTTGGGTTTTGCATCCGCAAGCAGAGTATATATAGCTATCCTATCCACTTTTACCCTTTCTAGTATTTCAGACCAGCCACCTATCGGATCTAGCC